>VXYV01000062.1:0-48428 GCA_009845835.1 Gammaproteobacteria bacterium
CCTTAAGGAGGTGCAACACAATGTTTAACAAAACTGTTAAGAAACTGACAGCACGGCAAGAAGAAGTGCTGGGGATGATTGTCGATTGGATCAACTCTCACGGTTATCCACCAACTCGCCGTGATATTGGTGACCACTTTCACTTTCGATCGCCGAATGCGTCGGAAGAACATCTTAAGGCTCTGGAACGTAAAGGTGCAATCATTGTCAATCGACATACTTCCCGGGGGATAATCGTACACCCAAAATTCAACCCATCGAAAACTGCTGAAAACATAAGTCAATTACCAGTGGTAGGCTTGGTTGCTGCCGGTAGTCCTATTCTTGCCGAAGAACATGTCGAACGACACTTGGACATTTCAAAAGAAATGTTTAATCCGCGCGCAGACTACTTTCTTCGAGTTCAAGGAGATAGTATGACGGGAGTCGGGATCATGGATGGAGATCTACTCGCTGTTCATAAGACTACAGACGTTCGTAATGGTCAAATAGTCGTTGCGCGAATTGACGATGAAGTAACTGTAAAGCGGTTTCAATTAGAAGAAGACGGTATGGTCTGCCTCTACCCTGAAAACCCGTGGTTCCAAAGAATCGTCGTCGACGAAGATACAGCTAGTTTTGAGATTGAAGGAATTAGTGTCGGGCTTGTAAGAGAACACTAGAACTGGAAGTAGGTGCTTGGAACATAGTCTTACATTTACTCTAAATTCAAGTAATACTTCTCGAGATAGTCTTTCTGTTCGACTTGCGACGAACATTTAAGACCGGTGTCCGATGAAACTTCACCTCTGCAAACTTCCATCGGCGGGAAGGACGTCCACCAATACTCGTAAAATTACCTGCAAACCAAGCAATTACAAGACTATCGCTAGCACTTCAGCCAGTGACGGAGAAGTGTTAGTAGCTGACTAATTCAAACTATCGTACTACTCTAAATCGGCTAAGGAACGGAGATGTAAAACTACGGCATGTTCATGTTCTATCGCAATGAGGTGAGTTACGTCATGCAATAAATTGCAAGATTGAATCTGTCAATATATGAGAAACTACATATTCACATTGGTATCATTTCTTTCTTCGTTAGTAGTTCAAAACAAAAATGAGTAGTTTGTGGCATCAGAAACTCACTACCGTAGGAGACATCGTCGTAGTGTATATTGATCTATCCAACAACGAAATTTGGGAAAATCAGGCATTTCATTTGCTCGATAAGTCAGAACAAACAAGAGTACATCGTTTCCGGGACCAAAGTGCACGACGAGAATTTACACTTTGTCGAGCTGCATTACGCTATCATCTCTGTAAGATGAATGATTGCAAAAACAAAGAGTTGCGGATAATTTCGCATAATAACGAAAAACCAGTGGCGTACATCAATGGTTCGAAAATTCGATACGAATTCAACTTGAGTCACACGACAGGGCATGGTTTGCTGGCGCTTGCACCTACGAGGCGGTTAGGTATAGACGTCGAGCATCGAAACTTACAGGTTGACATTGATGGACCAATTTCCGAAACATTTGCTGAATCCGAAAAGCAAGCTCTAAGTCAACTCGAAACGCAAGATAAAGTCGATGTTTTCCTTAGAATATGGACTGCAAAAGAAGCTCTAATCAAAGCCACCGGAGAAGGTTTTAGGGCTGACACTACATCATTTTCCGTACCCGATGAGTTTTTTCGTGGATCTTGCAACAAATTCTCACCTTTCCGCCTTCCACATTACCACGAATTTGAATGGACTATCCTAAATCTAAGTTCTACCTCTTATGTTGCAACGCTAGTGTACGAAGTAGCTTGATTCTGATACCACCAATTAATTCACTCTTGATCTTTTCGTAATAATGCATTGGAAATTACCTGAGCCACACGCAGTTCTCAAAATTGATCTCGATGCCAACAATCAGGTCATTATCCGACAACACGGTAATCGCGAAGGGACACGACTTTTACTGAGTCATGGAAACGGCTTGGCCATTGATCTTTATTATCCATTTTGGTCTAAACTAGAAGAAGAATTTGAATTGCTTGTATACGATTTGCGGAATCATGGGTGGAACAATGTGGGTAAATTGGAAAACCATACTGTCTTCTCTATGGTCACCGATCTAGATTACATACTCCATGCAACCAACCACCATTTTGGAACAAAATTTACGGTCGGAATCTACCATTCATTTTCAGCTATGATTTCATTACTATTGTCGTCAGAAGTGGTGACCTCGGGATTCTCGCCGATGAGTAATGGATTTGATGGGTTGGTACTGTTTGACCCTCCGCTTCACATACCTGGTTCAGATCATTCAGAATTTGATGAATTTGTTCAGCGGCGTGCTAGATCAATTCGTAAACGTCAAATATATTTTGAATCTTACGAACAATTCGAAGAATTACTTGACTTTCAACCCTTATATTCGCGAGTGGTTCCTGGTGTGAAGGCACTCATCGCTCGATCACTACTACGCCAGATTGATGAAGTATCTGGATTAGAACTTCGTTGTCCTCGACAATACGAAGCGCACTTTGTTGAATACGTAACCGCGTATACCGAACAAGCAGACTTTGATAATTTACCATGCCCGACAAAAATAGTCGGCTCAGATCCACTTCTACCATTCACGTATCTCCCAACTGTGGATCTGTCAGACGTCCTCACAATCGACTTTGATTTTATTCCCGATGCATCGCACTATTTGCAAATCGAGAAACCTGACAAATGTGCCGAATACGTACGCGAATTTGTTGCACAAATAACATAGAATCCCAATTTCGATTACTGAATCAACTCTATGTTGAAATACTAGCGACGAAGCGTTAAGTCGGATTGACTCTTAAATTGACTCTACCGTACTATTCCGATATTTTCGCGCGATAGCGCGATACAGCGATTATCAACTGAACCGACATAGTAATTAAATCTTTACGAGTTAAACCAGTAGGACTGACGTTGGAACGGGTAGCTTGGTATGGATATGCGTCGGCGCATCTCTCCAGCGAACAATCCTGTGAAATCTATCTTATGCCCTAACTCGTAAATTCGAGCGATCATTTCTATGATCTCTGTAGCTGGACTGATTACGATCTTGGTGTCGATATTCTTTTGGACAAGTGCCGCCTCGGCATCTGTGATCTCACTGGTTGAAAGTTTCACGCCACACCATGATACTAAGTCCGGAACCTCTCCACTATCCATTGTCCGAGTCGTCGAACCTCCCACCATGGGTACACGAAGGGGCATTAAGGTAGCTTCTGCCAAACGTGATTCCAAATCTTTGATTAGATCACTATTATCGTTTTCATCCAAGCGTTCTCCACACCACATAGCAAGCCGTAATCCCTCTTCAAGACTCAATGCACCTGCAGCCTGAGCCGCCGAAAGTGTGCCCACACCTCGTCCAACCACTACATCAGGGCTAATATCAAGGCTTGACCACAATGCGGTGATTGCACACTCCAATGAATAAACAGCTGGTAACTTCCAGATCAATTTATCACAGTTTTTGGGTTCTTTTTGAACTATTTCGAGTAACGAGCCATCGTACTCTTCCCGAAGAACGCGGTCGCAATGATTTAGCACGACTTGCATCACAGGTTCGTTCTTGTATAGTTCGCCGATCACGTTTGGCCATTGGTCGCAATCCCCTGTATACAGGAAAGCTAATTTCTTAAGCGGCTTACGTTCAGGCTTACTTTCTTCCTTAAAGAGATTCAATAATCCCTCTCTTAGTGAAGGAAAATCATTGAATATAACACCCGCGCGATGTTCAAAGTGACTCCTTCCAACACTGGCTGTCCACACCATATCTGCGAGCAAGTCCGAATCTGCGTTGTCCGCGGATGAAAGCTCTTTTTGTTGCTCGTCGAGCCAATCAAGATATCGACCCGCTAAATCTCTGAGTGCTTTAAATGACTTGCCCGACAAGGGTAAAACTCTCTTTTTATTACTCGTTGGAGAAACTAACAATGGATCATCTTCCCGTAAATTTTCCATCGCAATTGGTACGCTCTGCAAAGATCCGGAAACTGAACCACCTTCACGGTTTTCAATATTTTTAACTTCTCCTGCAGGATTACACTCCACCAGAATGTGCGCATTCGTACCAGAGATTCCGAAAGCACTGACCCCAGCAATTCGGGACTGATTCGAAGTACTCGGCCAAACCGTTGGTTCCGATGTGACCTTTACTGGAAGTTTGTCCCATTCCACATGCGGGCTTGGATTTTTGAAATGTAACTGTTTTGGAATGATTCCATGATGCATTGACAACAGTACTTTGATCAGACCAGCAACACCCGCCGCTGCCTCTAAGTGGCCAATGTTGGTCTTTACGGTTCCAAGTAATAGCGGCTTTTCAAAATCTCGGTCCCGACCGTAGACCGCAGCGGCGGCACGTACTTCAATCGGATCACCCAATTCTGATCCCGTTCCATGAACTTCAATATAGTCCACGTCAGAAGGTGCGATACCGGTTTGAGACAATGTCTCTGCGAACAATTGTTCTTGGGCTGTTCCATTAGGCACCGTGAGTGCCGCGGCTGCACCATTCTGATTAATTGCCGTCCCCTTGACGATACCCCAAATACGGTCGCCTTGAGTTTCAGCATCGCTCAGTCGCTTAAGGACGACTATGCCACACCCCTCGCCACGTACGAAACCATCAGCTGCCGCATCGAAAGTTTTACACTTTCCTGACCGCGACAGCATACCATATTCTCGCATGAACCGCATCACTGGGCGAGAAAGGATAACATGTACACCACCAGCTAAAGCTAGGTCAACTTCGCCAAGTCGAAGGCTTGCTGCTGCTTGATGCACCGCTACCAAAGATGACGCACAGGTCATGTCAAGAGGTATCGCAGGACCCATCAGACCCAATGCAAAAGCAATTCTTCCAATAGCGACACTCGGTGCAGTACCTAGATAACTATCGTCTCGGCCTGCTGCGGTAATTAAGTCACGATACTCACTACTACCTATTCCTGCGAACACTCCCGCACGCTCTCCCTTTAGAGTCATCGGATCAATACCGGAGTCCTCTAACGCGTGCCAACTTGTCTCCAGCAACATTCGTTGCCGCGGATCCATCATGTGTGCTTCTATGGGTCGAATACCGAAAAAACTAGCGTCAAATTGGTCGAGTCCATCAACAAATCCTCCCCGCCGGTATGCGGGATCTTCCGCTGATGGATCGCCAATTACCCCGTCCCAAGGACCAGAATCACTACGTCCCTCTGTCACTAAGTCAGTACCTGCGTCAATCTGTCGCCAATAGCTCGACAAATCAGGTGCACCTGGAAACCGACAAGCCATACCGACGATTGCTATTCGATCCTCGTCGCTCTGCTGTTCCGAACGTGATTCGCGTATCACCTGAGCTTGCCGTATCGGCTGTTCCATAACCGCTGGCGTCTCTCGTTGCGGCGATTGTTCTGGTAGTTCAGCTTGCATCCTTGATGCTGGCTCCTGGCTGGATGCCGACTGACGCGCTGACAAAGGTTCAATCTCACCTAGTTCACCAATTAAATGACCGGCTAGATCTTCAATATTCGGATAGTCAAACACGACTGTATTTGAAACTGTACATGCACCAGATAATGCTCGGTTTAATCGATTGCGAAATTCCACTGCCATTAACGAGTCCATACCCAAATCAAAGAATCCGACCGTTGGCGCGGGCTCTGAAGACATGCGTAATACAGCTTGTAGTTCTTGTTGCAAAAACGTTTTCAACAAATTTTCACGTTCTGTCGTGTTTGCAGCAGAGAGCATAGTCAACCAATCATCAGTCGAGGTCATGGTATCCTCTGATTCATCAGATTCGGAAGATAGTAATTCATCTAGCAACGGTGGACGTTCTTCAACTGCTTCTTCAAAGACAGCCCAGTCCATCGCCATCACAACCGACGCTGTAACGTCCTGACGGACAAGTCTATCCAGTGCTCGGATTCCCTGTTGGGGCGTAAACCAACGTCCGCCAAGAGCTGAGCGTTGTCGTTCGATTCGGTCTTTTTGCTCCGCGGCTTCTCCAATATCCGACCACGCCCCCCAGGCGATGGCTTGCCCCGGTAGTCCAAGTGCGCGACGGTGTCCTGCTAGTTGATCCAAGAATGCGTTTGCTGCTGCATGATTTGACTGACCTGGGTTACCCATGACGCCAACACGGCTTGAAAACAAAATGAAAAAATCGAGATCGCGGTCTTCTGTCGCTCGGTGTAGGTGCCACGCTCCTAAAACTTTAGGAGCTAGCACGGTTTCGAATCGCTCCCAACTCTGGTTAGTCAGAGCACCATCAGACAGAACACCAACACTGTGAATGACACCTGCAAGAGGAGATTGTTCGCTGTCAATTCGCGCAAGCATGCTATCAACCGCTGCTATATCGGATACGTCAGCTAGCTCAACTCGTATCGTAGCACCTTTTTGCTCAAGTTCACGAATAACTTGTGTCGCATCGTCACTAGGTGGGCGTCGGCCATTCAATAATATCGTTCCAGCACCGTGTTCGGCTAACCATTCAGCTACGGCTAGACCAATCCCACCCAGTCCACCGGTCACAAGATAACTTCGGTCCTGCTTAAGTCGACCCGATACGAGTGGCTGCGTGGTAACAACAATTTTGCCGAGGTGCCGAGCCGAACGCATAAACATCAACGCAGCTCCAGCTTCGGCGAGAGGCCAGCGACTGTGAACAATCGGTGTAAGCGTACCAGTGGAAACTTGTTCAATCACATTACGTAAAACTCTTCCCACCCATTCTGGATCCGTTTTCTTCAGGACATCCAACTCAAGGATGTCATAGGAAACATCTGGGCGGAGTTTAGCCATTTCGTCGGGACTCAAAATGTCTCGACGAGCCAACTCCACGAATCGGCCTCCCTTTGCCAAACAGGACAGACTCGCGTCAATAAATCCTTCACTAGTGAGACTATTTAAGACCACCGTTACGCCTGCACCGTCAGTAGTTGCGAGAATCTGTTCACCAAACTCGGTTTGACGACTATCGAACACATGTTTCACGCCCAATGATCGGAGATAACTCTGTTTGGGTACACTCGCAGTCGCAATGACTTCTGCACCAGCGGCCTGTGCAAGTTGTATCGCTGCGAGACCTACACCTCCGGCACCTGCGTGAATTAGTACTCGGTCATTGGCTTCTAATCCAGATAACTCGTAGGAAAGAGCTGCGGATACAAACGCACTGGGTATAGTAGCCAATCCAGAAACTGGAATGTCTACGGGGGCGTGTGCCACTAGTTCTTCGTGTGTTACCATTTCGGCTGCAAAAGCTCCGAATCCCAGTCCAACTACATGGTCGCCCACGGCCAACCTCGACACATCAGAACCTACACCCGTCACATACCCACACATTTCTCTACCTAAGTTTCCTTCTTCGATAAAACCAAGCGAACGGAATACGTCCCAGAAATTCAGCCCAGCTGCTTCGACCGCAATCTTAACCTCTCGCGACTCAAGAGGTCTAGCTGGAAGTACCTTAGTACGTGGTGTTTCAAACACTCCAGCAGGATCCGGCGTCAACACCCAATTCGAATCTTCAGGTAAATTAAGTCGCTCCGGTCCATCCGTAGATCGAACAAGTCGCGCTACCAAGCGGTTCTCGCCGCGCCAAGCGATGTGGTTCTCGACGTCAGGATACATCAATTCTTCAATCAGATCGAATTCCTGTTCTTTCACTGATGGGTCAAGATCAATCATTCGGGGATTAAGATATTCTGCTTCTCGCGCGACCGCTTTACCGAATCCCCACAATGTTGCCCCTGACAACACTCCCTGAGTTTCTCTTTCAAGGACCTGCGAACCACGGGTTATGAACCACAATCCGTTATTGGGATTCACATTAGCGTCGATCATACTTTGCACTAAAGCGAGCGCACTTCCAACCCCACGCTGCACGTCTTGCTCAACATCGCTCGTGGTTGCTGAAATATTCTGACCATCTAGTGCCGCAAAATGTACAACTCCGCTAAGTTCCAAGTCGTCCGGTATATTCTTAAAAACTGTCTGCCAAGACTTGCGACACTGTACGTTAACCTTTGTGTGTAATATTCTGTTAGCGGCTGTTTCGATCTTTGTTGAGTCCTGAGAGTCATCGGTAACAAGCATGACAGTTTGATTTCGATTGAAGAGCCCCTCGGCGATATTTTCCGCGACCCCCTGATAATCCGCTAGAAGTACCCAAAACCCGTGGGGTTCGAGGATCTCGTCAGGACCTTTTGCAACAATAACACCACGATCCGGTTTTTCCTTGGGTGTGGATGAATCTAAGCCCAAGATTTCGACAGCTTCAAATCCTGCGTCGTGGAGTGCGCGCCGCCATACGTCCGGACCAGCTAAAGCATGATGCGGCCGGTAGTCATCGGCAAATCGCCACCAACCATCCAGCTGTCCGAAAGTTAAATCCATCCAGCCCTGTCCACGTAGGTTTTCGAGTGCTACCATCTGCCCAGATGGTGCAAGTAGAGATAGACAATGACCCAGCGTCTCATTGAGATAGCGCGTAGCGTGGAGCACGTTTGAGGCTACGATGAGGTCATAGGCATGAGAATCAAAACCTTGTGAGACCGGATCTTTTTCAATGTCTAACGGACGATATTCAATGCATCCTCCGCCGTCACCAAAACGAGACTCCGCTTCTGCGAAGAATCCTGCAGAAATGTCGGTGTACATATACTCAAATTGTCCTTCTGGAAGCTCTGGCAATACCGACGCAGTTGCCGAGCCGGTACCTGCGCCAATTTCAATAATCCTTAGATGCCGCCCACTTGGTAAATTAGCTAAAAGTGCACGTACAGCGTCTCGCAATAATCTGTTTGCAGCAAGAGCTATTGGCGCTCGAACATACAGGTCGGCCGGTGTTGGATAACCGCTACTGAACAGCAGTGTGAGTGGGTCAGCGTTACTTCGAAGGACATCGGGTAAAGACTTTCCACAACGTCCAAACAGCCCAATCTCTGTCGCACCGTGCGGATGTTTGTCGGCTAAATGTTCAGCGACAGAATCTGGGTCGGGTGGGATGTCGTCTGGTAACGGATCATCGGGCCCAAGTTTTACGATGAAATCTTCTTCTTCCTCCTGTAGTATGCCGCAACGAACCAACATTTCCAGCAATCGACGAAATACTCGTTGGTGTACGTCATCTACTCCTAGTTCCGCGCGAAGCACTTCAGGTTTCACGACCTGGCCAGCGATACGTTTCCAACCCAGAGTTTCTAGCGTCCAGTTGGCACGAGCGAGCGACCAGAGTTCAAGATCGGTTAAAAGTGCAGTCCGTTTCGCCCTCGGGACGCCCTCTTCTTCTAGGTATTCAGCAAGCGGTTTGAAATCTTGTGCGACCGATTTTGGATGGGTTAGAAAGTCCGCCGGAATAATCGTTGGTACAAGTGAACGTTCGCGCCAAACAACTTCGTACAAAAGGTCGTTTACACTTTCGAATGCCGAAAACAGTGCGGCTCGATTAGCGCGTTTGATTGTGTACCCATCTAAACCTCCCAATAAGAAGCCTTCGGTATCGTAAATTCGTAATTCAGCTCTGCGAACTTCAGGTGCAGAGTCCAAGTCAATATTCGTTGTATCCGGGGATTCGATCATTCGAACATGACATACAACACGTTCGGGCAAACTAGCGGATGTCAGCCAGAGACGTTCCCAACCAAACGGTAAATACGTGGTTTCGTCAGTTTCACTATCTTGAATGCGCGCTGCGGCAACGACCTGAAAACACCCATCCAACACAAGAGGGTGAACAACCGAGGAGGTTCGACTAGACACAGAGTCCGCGGAAACCTCACCAACTGCTTCACCTGGTCGCGCCCAGACACCACCGAGTGTACGGAAACTTGGACCTAATTCAATACCCGACGCCGCCCTCGCTTCGTAAAGCGTGGCCGTATCTACGAGTGTTAGATCGTTTTTCAAATTCTCAAGATCCACACGTTGTTCTGCCCTAGGTAAATCTGTCTCAGCTGAAACGCGACATTCAGCATGAAGAATCCAGTCAGATTCCTCCGAGCTCCTGCTGAGAATCTGAACCAGATCAGTTTCATCTGCACCAGATTCTCCCATTACCAACTGCACCGTACGAAAGCTTTCTTGGTCCTTATCATTGCTGTTGTCTGCTGGGAATACGAGAGCATTATGTAACTGCATGTCTGCAACAATGACTGGGGCGGTCGATCGGGTTTGACAGAACGCGGCTACCATTGCTCCGTACAGTGCCCCGGGCGCGATAACACGATCATACACGCGATGATGAGCAAGCCAGTCCGGATCTGAAGGAAACAGATTTGTTTCATAAGTGATCTCTCCGCTCGCAGACTCGCGACACAAACCAAGCAACGGATGTCCGAGAATAGAACGTTTCTGTTTTGGTTCGCGCAGCCAATAAATCTTACGCTGAAAGGGATAACCAGGAATCGAAATGCGTCGTCGAGTCTCTCCAGTGAATAGACCTTCGAATTGAATATTTAATCCAGCTTGATACGCTTCTGCAACCGCTTCGATAAAGCTTCCCGTACCGGTTGGGGAGTCATGTGGCATTGGTCGAATGCTTGATAACACCGCGGGTGCTGTACCAGAATCTGGCCAAGCCGATGCCGCCATTGGAGCGAGCACCGAGCGGGGACCGATCTCAAGCAGTAAATCCACTCCAAGGTCCGCAAGAGTCTGCACGCTGCTTGCAAATGCAACGGGTTCCCTAGCATGACGACGCCAATATTGACCTTCTAATTGTTGGGAAGATTCCCATACACCACCAGTCAAATTGCTGACTAGTGTTACGGTCGGTTGATGGATCTTTATTTCATTAAGCGAGTCTTGAAGTTCGTCAAGTGCAGGTTCCACAAGTGCACTATGGAATGCTTTTTTTGTATTTAAACGTCGTACTCGGACACCTTCCTCTTCAAGTTTCTTCGAAAGCTCTTCAATAGCATCCACTGTTCCACTGACGACTTGATGTAAACCGTTATAGGCGGAGACATTAATTTTCTCCTTTTCACACTCGGCGTTTAACGATTTGACGCGGGATTCAACGTATTCGGGTGGAGCAAAGATAGCTGCCATCGTACCCGGTTCAGTTGCTCCAAGTAATTCACCACGTTTGCACGCGAACTTCATGCCATCTTCTAGGCTAAACACATTCGCAGCTTGAGCCCCCGCGATTTCTCCGACACTATGTCCGAGAACGACGTCGGGACGAACACCAACACTCGACCATAACGCGGTTAACGCACACTCAAGCGCGTAAAGCGCGGGTTGCTCCCATTCAGTATCGCTGAGTTGTCCATCACCTTCCCGTCCAAACATCACATCCAACAGTGAAGTCCCGCGTTCACGTAGGAAAACGTGTTCGCATCGATCCAATACGTTACGAGCTACCGGTTCGTGCTTGTACAATTCCCAGCCCATTCCGACCCATTGACTTCCCTGACCGGTGTAAGCAAACGCTACTTTTTTTGCCGTACGGGGTTGTTGTATTTCAGTATCTGCTAACTCAACAAGTCGTGCTCGCAATTCACTCGCGCTACTGAATAAAAGACTCGCGCGCCATTCGAAGTGATTGCGTCCGATACTCGCAGTCCACGTCACGTCAGAAATCAGCGGTTTCAGTCGCCCGTTGCCGACCGGAAGTTCGGGACCGAAGTCATCTAGCCATGACAGATATTGTGTCGCGGATTCCTTTAAAGCACTTTCATTCTTGGCTGATAAAGGCAGTAGTCTTATCTCACGCTCTAGAAATTCCGATTCGTATTGCATGGAATCTCTCGAACCTACTGAAGAAGGAACCGAAACTATTTGGGCTGCTCCCACCACTTGGCCATTAAGATTGGACGTTTCTTTGGTAACCGGATACTCTTCAACTACTATGTGGGCATTGGTACCGGAAATACCAAATGAGTTTACGCCCGCAATGCGAGGTCGACCGTTTCTTGGAGGTAAATCCATTTGCGAGGAAGTGACTTCAACTGGAATCGAATTCCAATCGATACTCGGGTTTGGATTGTTGAAATGCAAATGTTTTGGAATCACACCACGTTGTAACACTAGTACGGCCTTGATGAAACCGGCGATCCCGGCTGCTGATTCCAAATGCCCGAGGTTGGTTTTCACAGATCCAACGAGTAGTGGTCGATCAATTGCTCTGTTCTTGCTGTAAACCCTGGACACAGCGTTAATTTCGATAGGGTCTCCAACGGAGGTTCCAGTGCCGTGTGCCTCAAGGTAGTCGACATCAGCGGCACGAATACCAGCCTGTGCCAGAGCCGCTTCGATCACTTTTTCAAGTGCCGGTTCATGTGGAACAGTCAAACCAACACTGGCACCACCATGGTTGACGGCAGCCCCGCGGACCACTGCATAAATTCGGTCTCCGTCTGCTTCGGCGTCTTTTAGGCGTTTTAGCACGACGACACCGCATCCTTCGCCCCGGACGTAACCATTGGCCGATGCATCAAATGCCTTACACTGTCCGTCTGGAGATAACATCATTGAATCGGCTCGAAGTTCGAAGATTCGGCTGTTCAATATAGCTTGAACACCACCTGCAAGTGCGAGGTCTGCTTTACCTTGCTGCAAGTCTGCGACTGCATCGTGTACGGACACTAGAGATGACGCACATGCAGCATCAACCGCCTTTGCCGGTCCCATGACACCCAACACGAAAGAAACGCGGCCGCTGGTACCATTCAAGTTGGTACCACTGAGGGCATACAGAGATTCAGCTGCTTCGCCCGATCCTTCCGATTCCACGACAAGCATTCGGTATTCGTCGTTACTAATTCCGCTATATACACCTGTCAAACTTTCCTTGAGTTGGTCAGGCGCCATTCCTGCATCTTCAAGAGCTCGCCAACTTGTCTCCAGCATCATTCGTTGCTGCGGATCAAGCAGTTCTGCCTCGACCGGGGAGATCCGGAAAAAACTTGCATCGAATTGATCGATCGCATCGACGTACGCACAATATCGGCAAGCGTCCTGTTGATTCCCGCGTTCTTTGAACAGCCTTTCTAGCCTGTTTGGTCCCGATCCTGGTAAACCATCCAAAACAGCGTTTCCGCCACTTTCGAGTAATCTCCAGAAAGATGAAATGTCTGGTGCGCCTGGAAACCGACATGCCATGCCGACTACCGCGACTGGTTCTACTGTTCGCAAATTATTCCTCGTGAGCTTGTTATCCGGATTGTGATTTACCCGCTTCGTCATTTGGTGTTTACACTTTGACTAAGGGATTGAATTATTGTAGTTTTAGAAGTTGTACTTAAGTCAAACTACCTTCTAACAGTTAGTTAATCTCTTCTTGTTTATTGTATCTGAGTTGAAGATGTCAGAGAAAGCTGCCGTGCTTTTAGCTTATTAAGAAAACGTGAAAGGGGTTAGCTGACTCCAAAACTGACACTATCAGTTAACTTTTAAATTTATTACCTAATTCGATTGATGCCAACATTCGTTCAATATAATTTGCTTCTTTGACCATTTTTGTAATTTAAGGAAGCAACAATATGTCAAATACTCATGATAGAGTCTCTTCCCTTGCTCGGAAATTTTTGGATCCACAGAGAGAACCAAACTTTGATGCAAGTTTTGGCGATTCGTCAATCTCATCAATGGACGCTATGGCATTCGCAAAAGCTGTAGGAAGCGAGTTTAATGTTGAGATTTCTGCAGAAGATTTTGCTAATTTCAACTGCTTGCGAGACCTTGTAAGTTACTTGGACTCAAACGCTTCTTAATTTAACAATCTGACTTCGCGGCGAGTCGTACTGTTATGCTTCGTCGCGGAGAAAGTACTCTCAGTGATAGACTAGCTAACCGAGACGCGTTCTTCCATGTCGACTCGGTACGATGATCTAGGATACCATCTTACTGTGTGGTATATGGTTTTTGCTATTGTTGTCGTTACTAGTTAGTTCGTTCATACTGTAACCCATAGCAATAAAACCGACCTGGGTGTCGCCGGCCCCTTTCCTTACTAGTATATCGTGGCGCGAAGCACGTGTAAACAACCAACGAGTTGCACGAACCCAAAGTGATTCTAGATCAGGTAAGGCAGGAAATCTTGGCAACAAAAAGATTTTAGAATTTTTTGAAGAAGTTGGTTCTTTAAGTTAACACTTCACCGTTTTGCCATTTATTGTCTTCGTTAAGTAGATAAAAGAGTCTGATCTAACTTAGTCTAGAACACTCACTGCCGTAGTAGATCAGTTTATAGCGTACTCGCTCAGGTGGCGTCCACTTATGCCTCTTTATCGGAAATTCGTGGAACCCATTCGCCGTTTTCAAAAGTAACAATCCATGACTTTGATGCTGACTTTCCTAAAACGTAATGACTCTTTGATTTCCTTGAGTATCTAATGGTTGTTGGTTCACCGTCAGGATCGTCAACGGGTGCTTCCAAGAGGTATTTGAACTTAGGATCTAACTCATTAGCATGTGGTATAAGTTCACTAACTCTCACCGGTCTCGTCTGTCGATTCTTAGGATATTTACTTGCAGCTAAAAATAAACCCGTTCTACCTTCACGTAATACAAAAAAGTCATCGATACCTTCACACCTTAACTCCGGCATGGGTACCGGTTTCGCGAATACGGGTGCTAGCTGACCATCTTTCTGTACTCGTCTCGTGTTTCCACAATCGCGATTTTGGCATTTGTAATACTTTCCATAGCGACCGTCCAATAGTTGCATTTCGGACCGACACTCGTTGCATTCGATAGTAGATTGTTCTGGCGTCTGGGTCAACTTGCTAAAGTCTCCTTCGTGCACTTGATAACTCTCGCAATTCGGATTTGCACAAAGGGATAACTTTATTTGGTCGTTGACAAGATATTCGTCCATAAGAAAATCGCATTGAGAACATCGTTCACGTTCCTTCATAGCTTTCGCGTGTTCTTCTTCATCAGTGGCGCTTTGAGCAGAACGACTGAGTAGACAAATATTCATAGTGTTTGTACACCGATTGTCGTCAGCACTATATCCTTCACACCCCAAAAAGACTCCTGTACTCGCCGTACGTACCAGCATTTTGCGTTGACATTCTGAACAATTGATGGAAGTAGCGATCGGAGTATTGGGACGCATACCGTTTTCACGGTCGGCAGCATGCTCAACGCGAGCCGAAAAATCTTTGTAATAGTGATCAAGCGTTTTGCGCCAGTCTTTTTCACCCTGTGCGATATCATCTAATTCACTCTCTAGATTCGCAGTGAATTCATACTGCATCAAATTTGGAAACTGCTCATCAAGTCGCGAATTAACAATTTCTCCTACCCTCTCCGCAAAAAACTTTCCTTTAAAAATCGAAACGTACCCTCGTTCTTGTATGGTGGAAATGATCGGTACATAGGTACTGGGTCTACCTATACCGCGTTTCTCGAGTTCTTTGACTAGACTTGCTTCAGAATACCGAGCAGCAGGTTTAGTAAAACGTTGTATCGTCTCAAAGTTTGTTCTTATCAATTCTTCATTTACATGGAAATCCGAAAGAATCTGGCGGTCTTCGGTAGTGGACTGGGCGGGGAGCACTTTTGTGAAGCCGTCGAACAAGATCTTTCTACCACGGGTATTCAGTTCAAATTCTCCAGCCTTTACCGTAGTTGAAATGTTCTCGTATTTCGCAGTTGCCATCTGACAAGCGATGAATCGACTCTTAATGAGTTCGTACAGTCTTCTTTGGTCTGGATTTCCAAGTTTTGCAAGATCAAGCGCTAAATTCGTCGGGCGAATAGCTTCGTGTGCTTCCTGTGCAGATTGCACCTTAGTTTTATAGACTCTGGTGGTTTCAGAAAGATAGTTCTGTCCGTAAGTTTGCGAGATGTGAAATCTAACATCACGTACCGCATTTGCTGCTAGATTTGTTGAGTCGGTTCGCATATATGTGATATGTCCATCTTCATACAAACGTTGTGCGACATTCATGGTTTTACGAATACTAAATTTCAATCGTGACGCTGCAGTCTGTTGCAGGGTTGAGGTTGTAAACGGTGCACTAGGTTTGGAAGTGCTCGGAGTCTTGTCGTGTTTGAGCACGACAAATTTTTCACTCTCAAGATCAGCGACTAACGTATCCGCTGCTTGTCGATTTTTCACTGTTCTCCCAAGTGCTTTACCCTTGTAGCGAGCAACCTGAAAACGATAACTCTTAGCTTTCCCGTCTTCCGACGAATATTTAGAAAAGTCACCCGATCGACGTAAATTTGCATACAGTTCCCAATATTCTTCGACATGGAAAGCACGAATCTCCTTTTCGCGTTCCACAATAAGTTTCGCAGCGACGGACTGAACGCGCCCAGCAGATAATTTTTTTGCAACTTTCGCCCACAGCAATGGACTGAGGTTAAACCCAACAATTCGATCCAAGAATCGCCGCGTGAGATAAGCGTTAACTAAGTTCAGATTGACTTGGCGGGGACTTTCAAATGCCGTTTTGATCGCGTTCTTGGTAATTTCACTAAATACTACTCTGAGGTAACTCTCTTCAGGCTTATCAAGTACCTGCATTACATGCCAAGCAATGGCTTCACCTTCTCGATCCATGTCTGTAGCTAGGTAAATTAAATCTACCTCTCGCGCAAGCGTTTTTAAGTCGGCAACAACTTGTTCTTTATCTTTGTCAATCGCATACTTGGCTTCCCAGCCCGTGGTGGGATCAATTCCCATTGTGTCGAAGAAAGTACTTTTATTTTTGTTCGCATCTTTAATCTGTGCAAGGAGAATCCCAAGGTTGATAAATTTACCCTTCGAAAGATCACGAAAATGCCCAGCGGTGGACTTAACTACATAGTCTTTTCCTAGGTACTTATTAATCGTCTTCGCTTTACTAGGCGATTCGACAATGACTAAATAACGAGCCATAAAACTCCTGTACGTGCTCTATTCCAATTCCCGTGAGTCGGGTCAAACATTCGAGTTCAATTTTTGTAAGTTATACATACGATACCGTCAAGAACTCAGAGAAACTGTTTCGATGAGGCAACAACAAGTCGATTCAATTCGATCAAACGTTTCAAGAATAATAACATTTGATCGATATACTCTTCTACATTCGTTTCTAGGCGTTCATGACCTAGCCATTTCACCGAATTGGAGTTGCAAACCAGGGCAACCAATGTTGGTGGACTTAGTCTCAAAATTTCTTCAATTTGTTTCCAATATTCCCTGTCTAAAGTTAGGGAACTACTCTCGGCCAACACTAGATGAGCGTTTGCTATTGGTCCATTTTCGCGAATAGATTTGTATAGTGTCCACTCTGGATAATCTTCGTCGGTTTCATTAACAAACTCCATCGCCCAGCTTGCACATCGTTTCTTTGGTTCTACTCGAATCCCACCAGCACTAACGCGTTCACTTGTCGGAGCATTAACGTCGTGTATATATTCAATACCTATAGCTAAGTTCTGTTGTCTTGCCTGCAAGCGAAGCTTACCGACTGCTCGTTCTTTAGGTGATGGAAGAATCGAAAACATACCACCAACGATGAATAAACAAGCGAGCGCGATTAGCCAGTAAACCAATTACAAGATCCTGGAATATTCCATATTGCGGGGCATGAAGATTGACATGAATTAAAACTTTCGAAGTGTTGTATTGTAGGAACATGTCATCTCATTCGAGATCAATAGACTCGATGTATTGTTAATCACGATATGTGCACGAATGACCATCTAAATAGTACTTTATTACTCAACTCTGTGGACGCTTTCGTGCGGTGTTCGCAGGAGTAGTATAGAAATTAGTCCCTATTACACACTGAAATCTAGCGATACGACTCGAGATCATTACCAATTACTAAAATTTGCTCACAAGTCAACTCCAGTGTGCGCTTGACGATACGCTAAAAGGCATTCTTGACAAAACGATTGTTGTTAATAATCGAATTGTTAGAATATATACATTCGACTGTTGTTGTACTTCTAAGCAAGTCGCATGACTACCAAATTCTTTCCGTAATTGCGAACGATTAACAATACACTTCCTAATACCTCAGTGTCGATCGCAAAATCGGTTTATTCTCTCTGTCCAGTTTCGCGATTCCAGATTATTGTGTGCTTTCTTGTAGTTGGTTTTACCGTACATGCGAGCAACATAGACTTATCAGATTCGGAACTCGAAATCCAACGCGCGAACTACCAAAAAGCGAAAGCAGCCCTTGCTAGGAATCGTCTCAGCGAATATGAAGAGTTGAAGGCTACTCTTGATTCATACCCACTAATCGTATACCTACATTACCGAGAAGGTCTAAGAAATATTGGTTTTCTAAAACCCGAAGAAGCAACAGTGATTCGAGAGAAATTGCGAGGTTCGTATCTCTATGACGAATTTCATAAAAAATGGCTGAAAGTACAAATAAAACGAAATCGTTGGGCAATCTATGCCGAGTATTTCGAACCGACTGACGATGTCGTCGCGAATTGTCACTACCTCCGCGCGCTGTATCGAACCGGTGAGAAAGAGAAAGCTATGGGACAAGTACCAGAATACTGGGTGGTTGGAATATCACAACCCGATGAATGTGATCCCATTTTTGATGTCTGGCTAAATGAAGGGTACTTGACGAGCGACTTGTTGTGGAAGAGAATAACGC
The DNA here is from genome assembly GCA_009845835.1 of Gammaproteobacteria bacterium. Lineage (GTDB taxonomy): Bacteria > Pseudomonadota > Gammaproteobacteria > Pseudomonadales > Azotimanducaceae > Bin55. Next base: position 18,592 of record VXYV01000062.1, read on the forward strand.
TCGCGGTGCAGCAGGATTCCAAGATCCTCGCGCGCTATCTGCTACGGTTTTTCTCGGCAAATGAAAGACCCATGGCAGACTTGTTATTGAAAGTCGAGAATAAACCAACTATTGTCCAAAATCCGCACCAGTTTCCTAACACGACCCGAGGTCGTGAAGTGTTGACTTACGGTTTGGTTAAGTTTTCCCAAAGTGAAAGTGTTGAAGCTTGGTCATTATGGGAAGAATATCAAACGCTATTCGACTTTGACGAAGTTTCTTTTAACGCAACTAGTAGTACCCTCGCGTTTTGGGCTACTCGAGACGGTGAACTGATAGACGAAATTAATCCAAATTATTCAGAAGCAACCAAGTTACGTATTGCCGACACCGCAATCTCCCAAAGAGAATGGAGTCTAGCACTACAGTGGCTCGACGCATGCTCCTCAGAAACCAAGGAAGATTACAAGTGGAAGTTTTGGTTTGCCATCGTGTCGCGTCGTGTCGGTAATCTCGAAACAACTGATTTACTCAAAGAACTCGCGTTAGAAAGAACTTACTATGGATTCCTCGCAGCAGACCATCTAGATTTACCTAAACAACTTAATGAGCACACGTGGACTGACTTTGAACGCCAACAATCCGTTCATCGGAGGGATCCTCGCCTATTGCGCATTCTCGAACTTTATGAGATTGGTGAATCAAATAGTGCAAAAGAAGAGTGGTCATGGTTAATACCACAACTTGAACCTAGCGCGAAGCGTTGGTTAGCTTTCACGGTAGGTGGTTTCAAACACCCACATCATGCTATCGAAATCGCTTATCGATCGGGTGCCTCAGATTTAGTAACTACCCGTTTTCCGATGCCTAATCGCAAACAGTACGAACGACACACTGCAAAAATCAACGTTGCACTGCCAATTTTACTAGCAATTACTAGACAAGAAAGCGCTTTTAACCCAACTGCAATTTCACCGGTCGGTGCCCGCGGGCTAATGCAACTGATGCCTGGAACGGCTAGGAGAACGGCGCGTGACATTCGTGTTCCAATCCCATCGCTACAAGAAATTTTGTACCCGCCCGTGAATATACAAATCGGGTCTTACCATTTTCGTGAGTTGCTGGACGAGTTTGACAATCATACCATTTTGGCTTTGGCTGCATACAACGCTGGTTCGACTCGTGTCCATCGATGGTTAAAAGAACAAGATGCGGAAGGTATGGACACACGGATTTGGATTGAGACAATTCCATTCCATGAAACTCGTAGTTATGTGAAAAATGTGCTGGCTTACATTCAAGTGTATTCCATACTTTTGGACAAACCAGTCCCCATGTTCGCCGACCACGAAAAACAAATTCCATGATTGACATTGGTGCAAATCTCTCTGACAAAGTTTTTCGTAAAGACCTTAACGATGTACTAACTCGTGCAAAAAATGCACAAGTTGAGCAAATTATCCTCACTGGCACAGATATCGAACACAGTACTCTTGCATTCGATATAGCCCAGCAACACCCGGGATTTTTATGTTCGACTGCTGGTGTGCACCCTCATTTGGCATCAACATTTGACATAACAACCGTTCATGTATTACAAGAGATCGCCGAACATAAGCTGGTCGTAGCGGTTGGTGAAACGGGTCTAGACTTTTTTAGGAACTTGTCGCCTAAAAAATCCCAAGTTTATGCTTTCGAAGCACAGTTAGATCTAGCTAGAAATCTAAATTTACCGGCATTCATCCATGATCGAGACACGAACGGTTTACTCTTAGAAATCCTCCACAACTACCGTGATGTACCTGGGGTGATTCATTGTTTCACTGGTTCCACCGAATTGATGAAAGAATATCTTGATCTCGGTTTCTATATCGGGATAACGGGTTGGATTTGCGACGAAAGACGCGGTACTGCACTACGAAAGTCGGTTCGTTATATTCCCGACGATAAATTATTGACAGAGACCGACGCCCCATATCTTATTCCACGTACCATCAAACCTCTTCCCAGATCGAGAAGAAATGAACCGAGCTATCTGCCGTACGTATTACGCGAACTAGCGCTAACGAGAAACCAATCACTAGAGCATATCACACAAATTACCACTAGGAACGCGAAGCAACTGTTTGAACTAGATTAACAACCTCTACAGAGGTAAAGGGCCATATTAGTTCGTGATTACCAATACGAAGTACAGGAATTTTTTCTCCATATTGATTAAACAACTGGTCGTCGTAAGCAATATCGTGTGTGAGTAGAGTCGAACCTGAGAGTTGTCCAATCGAACCTAGTAGTGTCATCGCTTGTTCGCAAAACGAACAATCGTCTGTTATGTAAAGGACCAACTGCATAAAGATTGCTGGACAAGGAGGATATTAGCCAATCAAGCTCCGACTAAATCTCAGTCGAATCAGTAGTATCTGTCGGTTCTTCTACATCACCGTAACGATCAGTCAAAACTGTCTTTAGCTGACTCGTCTCTAAATCTTTTTGAACGATACAACCTTCACTATCAAGTAAATAAGTCTTAGGAATGAATTGCACACCAAACTTTCGTGGTGTCGGACCATCGAAACCAAGGTTTTCACCTAAGTTTACCCAAGGCAGTTCTAGTTCTTCAGACTTTTGCATCCACGCTTCATCGGTATCATCTATTGACACACCGATGATTGCAAATCCTTGTTCGTGATAAGATTCGTACATTTCCTTCAGAGCTGGAAAACTAGCAATACACGGACCACACCACGAAGCCCAAAAATCAATCAAGATTCTGTCGTTATTTCGCAAAACATTCGTCAGAGATACTTCTTCACCATCTATGCTAGCTAGCTGGAAAGTTGGAACAATTTGACCAGGAACTAGTTTCAAGTCGTTTTCATTGACCTCAATCCGATGAGTCTTCTGTTCGATCAATGGATCAATATTTAGTTCCGCGAATTCTTTATTAAACATAGTACTAAGACGCTGATAGGCTTCAATTTCCACCTTAATCCACTCATCAGAATATGGAAACACATCGAGATTTAAGGCCGCGAAAGAAAGCCATGGATTTTCGGAAGTTAACGCTATTTCCTTTACAATATTTGCAGTCATCTCTTGGGCTTGCGTAGCTAATTTCACGAATTCAGGTAACTCATCCTCACTCGGTTCTGAAATCAAATTCAAGATCACAGCATTCAAGTCTACGTGTTGACACTCTGGTGCTGCAGGATTATTTCTTGCAAACTCAGTTTCACTGTTGCTGGTGTCTTCTTCCACTGGTTCCGCTGTTTCATTGGTCATTGCCACGGGTTCCTCAGGTGGTGCTTGTCGCATTTCTGCCATCATTGCTTCTCGTGCAACCCAGGACTGTTCCATTAAATCGAGCCAGTCATCATTCCACAGCCAAGAATCTACTAATTTCGAGTGCGCACCTTCACTCAATGCCTTGACAGCGAATTCACCTATATCGAGGACGGGTCTGATTTCATACTCAACTCCTGGTTCAGCAACCATAGCACCTGCCTGCTTGTAGGTGTTACCGTCGCGTAATTGCACATCAACCACGGCTAAATGTTCTACATCACTCTCAATCACAAACATTCCATCTTGGAGCATTACACTACCGAGTTGGACACTGCGTGGTCCGTCCGAATCATATATGGTGGACGACAGCTGAACATTCGTCGAATCAAGATCTAGAGCAGTTTGGTCACGCAAATCCCCCGACAAGCGAAATCTCTTAGCAGTATCTTGAGAGTTCAAATCTGAACCCTTGAGTATCAGTTCATAGTTCCCTTTACCGATGTAGGTCACCAATACGAATTCAACATTTTTCTCTGCTGAGATAACAACCTCAGTTGAGATTGGTTCAGTTTCATTGATCACAACTTTGATCGTAGCACGGATTTCAGACTGTAGATCTCCTTGAACACGACCGACGGCCGTAAATTTACTATCTGTAAATGAACCCTTCGCGAGCACTTCTCTTTTAAACGATCCATCGGCTTTAGCTATTTCTCGCGTCATAGTTACATCAACATTTGGGTACTCGATTGCTGCAGATTCTGTTGCTTCGGATCCTAGGTCTGATTGTGTTGTATTAGACTTTGGAGTTAAATCCAAAATTTCACCCACTATTTCAAATCGGTCATGGCCGGCGAACGAGTGTATGAATTGACAACTACTGAGTAGTAGAACAGCAAGAACAAGTAACGAAAACAGTAAAGCTTTAAACATAAAGAAACCTCATTGTGAATGATGTTACGGAAACTCTGACTTTGTTCATGCACATTTTATGCCATATAAGTTACCCAATCAAACAATTACGGCGATGATTTTCCCATGACGTGACTCAATGTTTCAACTCTAAAATGTTCTAGCCTATGGCTGAAGAAATTTCCACATTTCGCGATCTTTCCCACGAACTTTACATTCGCCGAGTACGTAATAACGATCGGCGTGAAATCATTACCATCGGAGTCTCAGGTCAAAATTTACACTACCCTTGGATAACTCCTCCATTGACATCGCAAACTTTTCGAAATTACTTGAAGAGATCCCAGACCCATCAAAACGAAGGTTTCGTCGTTTGTCTGCAAGACTCAGATGAAGTGGTCGGAGTCATCAATCTCAACGACATCATACGCGGGTCGTTTTGGAATTGCAATATTTCCTACTATGTGAAAGTTGAACATCAAGGTAAAGGGTTCATGACCCAGGGATTGCGGCTAGTCATCGATTACGCATTTCGAACGATCGGGCTTCATCGAATTGAAGCTGCTATCCAACCTCATAATGTTCTTTCGAAAAAGCTGGTTCAACGGTGTGGTTTCCAATACGAAGGACTGGCAAGGCAGTTTTTATTCATCGACGGTGCCTGGCGTGACCACGAACGCTGGGCAATTCTCGACCATCGAAAAAATTTGACACAGGTTTAGTAAATGACAAAAACAGTATGGCCCTATGGAACTTGGCACTCCAAAGTCAATGCGAAAATGGCGACGAGTTCACATGTAAGTCATAGTGAATTGATGGAGGATTCTGGAAACCTATACTATTTGGAATTACGTCCTAACGAAGGTGGACGTACAACGATAATGCGTCGTTCCATTGACGGAAGCATCCGCGAAGTTACTCATTCGCCATTCAATGTTCGGTCCATGGTTCACGAATACGGTGGTGCAGCATACACCGTTCATAACGATACAGTCTACTTCGTCAATAAAGACGATCAAGATATTTATGTCTTAGATTTACAAACTGAATCTCCGGCTACAAGACTTACTAACTCTGGGAAAGCTATCCGATATGCTAATCTTGTCGTCGACCTAGTTCGCCAAAGAATTGCATGTGTGAGAGAATCACATGGAAAAAAAGAAGTCGTAAACGAACTCGTAACGCTTGATTTGACCAACGGAAACGAATTGATTTTGCATTCTGGACATGACTTTTATGCTTCACCACAGTTTTGTCCGTGTCAAGGAAAAATGGCATTCCTTGGCTGGGATCTGCCTAATATGCCGTGGGATGGTTGCAAGTTATACATCGCTGATCTTTCCCGAGGCGGTGATATTGCACAAACTGTAGTAGTCGCGGGTGGTAAAGAAGAATCAGTTCTCCAACCCTGTTGGATCTCTAAAGACGAGTTGTTGTTTGTTTCAGACAGAAATGGTTTCTGGAACATCTATCGATGGATTAACGGAAAAACCGAAGTGGTTTTCGAAGATAAAGCCGAATACGGATTTCCGCTCTGGGTATTTCATATGCGAAGTCTCGTGTTGCTTGACAAGCAAACATTCGTCGCAGTAAGAATAGATGAACAAGGTGTGGATCTCGTGTTTGGCGACCTAGCACAAAAAACCTGGCGTAGACTCGGTACTTCCAACTATACGAGCATTTCTTCCCCAGTTGCATTTAACAAAGGTATTGCCTTCATTGCAAGTTTTGCGGATGCGTTGCCCTCCATAGTGACGGTCGCAGACCTCCACACAATTCACTGCGAAACACTAGTTTGTTCCGGGGAATTAGCGCTTCCACAAGAAACTATCTCAATCGGTCACCAGATCTGTTATGAAAATGACCAAGGTCAGGTTGTACATGCAAACTATTACGCTCCAAAAAACGATGAATTTACCGCACTTGATTCCGATCTTCCACCACTCGTCGTTATGTCACACGGTGGACCAACGGGACAATCTAATGTGAGTTTTAGTTTTAAAGTTCAGTACTTCACTTCTCGTGGATGGGCCGTTCTCGACGTTAATTACGGTGGTAGTACCGGATACGGTCGTGAATATCGTAATCGATTGATCGGTAAATGGGGTATTGTCGATGTTGCCGATTGTGTCGCTGGCGTACAACATCTGGTTGAACTAGGCTTAGCTGACGAAAATCGTGTCGCAATTCGGGGCGGTAGTGCCGGAGGATATACTACTCTACGAGCTTTAAATACGACTAATGTATTTAAGGTCGGTGCTAGTTATTACGGTATTGGCGACATGCGCGCACTAGCTGAGGATACACACAAATTTGAATCGGAATATTTGAGTAATCTGATACCGCCGGAACTGTTGGACGAACGCTCACCGATTAATTCTCTTGAGAACTTTGACTCACCGGTGATTTTTTACCAAGGCCAAGAAGATGCAGTCGTACCTCCGAACCAAACTCAGTCAATGTATGACGCACTCGCGAAAAGAGGTATTACCACCGCGATGTTTCTTTTCGAGGGTGAAGGACACGGATTTCGCCGTGCTGAATCCAACCAAATCGCGCTCGAATCAGAACTCACTTTCTTTTCCAGAGTACTACAAATCGAATTGCACGAAGTAAGTCCGCATTGTTTAGACAGCGCGAACCTACAAAACCCAACATGGTAAATCGGGTAGCAGTACTCGGAGGCGGTTGGTCCGTTGAAGCGGAAGTTTCACGGTCCTCCGCTCGTCAAATTTGTTCTGCATTGGAAGCGAAGTACGACGTTTCGTATATCGAACTCACAAACGCTTTAGCTCAAGATTTAATTGAAGTAGATCCACAAGTGGTATTTCCAGTATTACATGGTGTACCTGGCGAGGATGGTACAGTACAAGGTTTCCTAGAACTGATGGACTATGCTTTCGTAGGTAGCGACATGGTTGCAAGTGTGATATCCATGAACAAATCGTTCTCAAAACAGCAATTCCGGCAGTACAACTTACCAATACTTGATGAAGTCTTGGTTACAGCAAAAAATTTAGACGAAGCTTTAAGTCAAATCCGCGGTAAATTTTCCAACGGTGTTGTCTGTAAACCCATTCATGGGGGCTCGGCAGTTGGGGTAGAAATCGTACCACTAGGTGCTAACATTCGACAAGCGATTGAAAACTCTCTCCAATTCGACGACCAGGTCTTAGTTGAACCCTATGTACAAGGCCGCGAGATCACGGTCGGGGTCCTGGACTTACATGATTCCACTATCCAAGCACTTCCTGTGACCGAGATTTTGGTCGCACCAAATGAGTGGTACGACTTTACAAATCGTTACGCTATTGGCAAAAGTGAACACGTTATTCCCGCAAAAATTGACAATGCTGTAACAAAAGAACTACAACAAGTTGCCATTCTCGCTCATCAATCCTTAGGCTGCCGAGACTTTTCGCGGGTTGACTTTTTGTTGGAACCTTCCGATCATTTTTGGGTATTGGAAGTAAATAACATCCCAGGTATGACCCCGACTAGCTTGTATCCGGATGGCGCTCGGGCGATCGGCATCGAGTTTGAAGATCTTACCGACAAGCTCGTGCAAAGTGCGATCGCACGGGGCAGTATCAGAAAATTCTCCAATATCATGCAACTACCCACGTAAGCTAAACCTTCAATCAGTTTGAGATTGGAACTCATCGGTAGCTTCAACAATTTCTTTAATACAACCGGGGCCTCGGTAAACCAAAGCAGTATAAAGCTGGATTAAATTTGCCCCTGCCGTAAGCATCGCGCAGGCAGACTCTCCATCCCAAATTCCACCACAACCCACAACTACAAAATTTTCTCCGACATTTTCTCGTACTAATCTAACGGTTCTTAGGGAATCCTGAAACAACGGTTTTCCACTCAAGCCGCCTCGTTTGCTTGCATATGTTGAAACTAAGCCAGTTCTCTTAATCGTCGTATTGGTCGCAATAATACCATCACAACCTGAATCTTTAATCACGGCACATAGATGCCGAAGTGAATCCTCATCAAGATCCGGCGAAATTTTTACCAAGATGGAAACTCGATGTCGAAAACTATTCACAGCAGTTTCACGTGCCTGAACCAAACGAGTCAATACCGGTTTTGCATGTTCAACCATCTGCAAATCTCGCAATCCCGGGGTATTGGGTGATGAAATATTCACTGTAACAAAATCAACACAGTCTTGTAATTGTTGAAAACAATACAGATAATCGTCGGCGGCATCTGATAATGAGGTGTCAAAGTTTTTACCAATATTGACTCCTAGCGGTTTATCTATGGGAACTCTAGAAGTAACGACTTGTTGAACTAGAGCATCTACTCCGCGGTTATTGAATCCTAAACTGTTGATGAGTGCATTATCGAATATGAGACGAAACAATCGTGGTGGAGGATTGCCAGTCTGTGAACGAGGAGTTACGGCACCTAGTTCCAGAAAACCAAATTTGAGTTTCAATAGACCTGGCAAAGCAACTCCGTCTTTGTCAAATCCAGCTGCCAATCCAACCCGATTCTCAAAGTTCATGTCGAGATGAGTGATGGCTGCAGAAATCTCCTGATTACTCGGTAAATAACCATACAGTCGCACGAGTCGAAGCGTCAGTAAATGTGCAAACTCAGGTGAAAAACTGAAGATCAGAGGACGAAAAAATTGATACAGATTCATTATGTTAAACTACTAAAGTTCGGTCACCTTGCCAAAATAGTGGATAATTTACCGTGAACAACGATTATGTTGAATCAGAATATTAACTATAAGGATTATCGATATTGAACACAGCATTGGAACGGGTACAAGCAGTAAACAATTGGTTGAATTCAAGAATAGTAGGTCAAAAAGCATTCACTCAACGTCTCATGATGGCACTGTTAGTTGGAGGACATTTGCTTGTAGAAGGTGCCCCGGGACTAGCAAAAACTAGAGCCATTAAAGAACTATCTCGTGGGATTAAAGGTGATTTTCACCGTATTCAATTCACACCAGATCTACTACCAAGTGATGTGACCGGTACCGAAGTCTATCGTCCCGAAGACGGGACATTTGAATTTAAACAAGGACCAATTTTCCATAACTTAATCTTAGCCGATGAAGTTAACCGCGCACCAGCCAAAGTTCAATCTGCACTACTTGAGGGTATGGCCGAAAAACAAGTTACTCAAGGTCGCGAAACCTACCAGCTTCCTGAGTTGTTCTTAGTCATGGCAACACAAAACCCTATTGAACAAGAAGGAACTTATCCATTACCGGAAGCTCAGTTGGATCGGTTTTTGATGCATATCAATGTTGGTTACCCAGAAGTAGAGCAAGAAATTGACATTCTGCGTATCAATCGCAATGATTTGCTACAAAACGAAGAACCACCATCGGTAATCCTAGAACAAAGTGAAATATTTGATATTCGCCGTCAATTGTCGGAACTTTATATTACCGAATCGTTGGAACAATACATTGTTTCACTGGTTGTGTTCACGCGAACTAAACTCGAAAACGTCGAGTATGGCGCTAGCCCACGTGCAACTATAGCCTTAGACCAAGCAGCACGCGCTAATGCTTGGCTAGATAGCAGAGATTTTGTGTCGCCAGATGATATTCAAACCGTTTTACATGATGTTCTCAGGCATCGAATAATTTTGAGTTATACTGCAGAAGCGAAGGGATATACCCCTCAAAATGCTGTAGACGATACCCTAAACGCAATTCCGGTACCATAAATCATAAAGAATTCTCTATGCTCACTGGTCCTTATGTTTCAGTCGAAAATTTAGTTCAGCTGTCGTCGGAAAGTAATGCAATTCGCTGGCGACGCAACCGCTTGGGAGCTTTATCCGGCGAACGAATGTCGAGACAACGTGGTCGAGGTGTAGACTTCGAAGAAGTTCGACCTTATCAAATCGGTGACGATGTACGTAGTATTGACTGGAATGTCACCGCCAGAAAAAACGAACCTCATACCAAAGTTTACACCGAAGAACGCGAAAAACCGACACTTATTGTTGTAGACCAAACATCTACCATGTTTTTTGGTACCAAATACCGTCTCAAAAGTGTCGCAGCCGCGGAATTAGCTTCGAGATTCGCTTGGTTTACTCTTAAACGGAAGGACCGTTTAGGCGGTATAGTATTGGGTAATAATGGTGTTTTCACAACTAAACCGTATCGCAATCGCGCTTCAGTGCTGAGGTTTCTGCAAGATGTAGCGCTAGCGAATCAGTCTCTGCGCGCTCATGACAGTCAACAATCAACCTCCGATAAATCCGAACTCTGGTCCGAAATGGTTGTACAACTACGCCAAATAGCTCGGCACCAACATCGTGTGGTATTAATCAGTGATTTTCGCGACACAACACCAGATTCAATACGAGAAGTACTCGAACGGAGCCGACATAACGAACTAGCGTTTGCGTTAATCTTCGACGAGTTGGAACAAACACTACCTCCAGCTAATTTATACTCAGTAACAAATGGTACAAATAGAGTACTATTTCATAGCGCCAATCCAAAAATTCGACAAAGCTATCGACGTTTATTCCTTGAACGAATCGAATCTCTCAAGACTATGTGTATGGATCATTCGGTCCCTTTTACGATGATTGCAACCCACGAGTCGATGGACTCTTTCGCGCAATAGTAAAAATGCCAACTGATTCGATTCTACAACAGTTACGTGACATTCATGTACCAATAGAACCTGGATTATGGCCATTGTCTCTAGCTTGGTGGCTTCTCTTTCTGCTCATAACAATCATCATCGTTGGGAGTAGTTGGTGGTCGATACAAAGATTTGTTTATTTACGACCTTACCGAAAAATTCGTCGTCAGGCCCGCGACCTCACCGCACAATTTGATCAAGGCGCGATCTCGGTCAGATCCTATGTGGTTGGGGTTAATCTGCTGTTTAAGCAGCTCATCGTGACACTAGATAAAGAACCCGCTGCTATGAAAGTGTTTGGATCTGACTGGGTAACTTGCTTGAGTATGCGTTTTGATGAACCAAGATTTCTAATAGATTTCAAACTATGTTTTGGCATTGATCAATACCGTAAGAACACTGAATTCGACGGCGAACAATTACGTGAATTAGTCACGAACACCTTGTTCAAAGTAAAACCAAAACGAGCATCGCATGCTTGAATTCAAATGGCCGTGGGCATTCTTGTTGTTGATTGCTTTTCCAGTGATTCGGTTTGTTGTACCACGCTCACATCAAAATCAATCGTCCCTGTACGTTCCTGAAGTCAATGACTTTCGATTTACCCAAGCAATAGCTTTCAGGATATCACCTCAGGAAATCCTAAAGCTACTAGTTCTGATGCTTGCATGGTTAGGTTTAGTCACTGCTCTAGCGCGGCCACAACTAATCGGAGAACCTGTTGCACTACCGACAACTGGTCGAGATATTCTATTAGCCGTCGACATATCACAAAGTATGCAAATCGATGATATGTTCGTAGAGCAACGTCGGGTAACTCGCATCGATGCCTTGAAATACGTGGTTGAACCATTCATTGAATCGCGTTACGGAGATCGTATTGGGTTGATATTATTTGGTTCAAAACCCTATACCTACGTGCCATTGACATTCGATATAGAGACTGTGAACTTGATGTTACAGGACGCACCGATAGGAATCGCCGGAGGTCAAACAGCAATCGGGGATACCATCGGACTAGCTGTCAAACTACTAATTGAACGACCGGTGGACCATCGACTCTTAGTCCTCATGACCGACGGTTCTCATAATATCGGTACTTTAGACCCTGAGCAAGCCATTCGACTGGCAAAAGACGCAAACGTAAGGATTCATACGATTGGTTTGGGGACGGAAGAAATCGGAGACGATTCAACGGCGACCATCTTTCGTCGGTTTCGACAACGAGGACCTATGATGGATACAAAAACTCTCACGTCTATCGCCGAAAACACGGGTGGTAGATTCTTCACCGCTAATGACACTGAAACACTCAAGGAAATATATGCAGAAATCTCAAAGTTAGAACCACAAGTTCAAGAACCTGAATCTCTCCGACCGTACCGGTCGTTGTTTCATTGGCCGCTATTGTGTGCACTTTTACTATTTCTTGGATTGTGGTGGACGAGGAAGTAATTCGATTTATGAACGCTTTGCAAGAATTTCACTTCATCCGCCCTTGGTGGTTACTTGGCTTAGTGGTGGTACCGGTAATTTTTTTCTTTCGATATCGAAATACTCAGCAACAAAGTGAGTGGGATAAAGTTATATCAAGAGACTTGTTGAATGTTTTGATCCCAACTGCTGGTATTCATTCATTACATCGTTGGATAGAATTTGTTGCACTCGGTCTTTTTGTCGTCGCCATAGTTGCTATCGCAGGCCCCGCATGGCAAAGAGTTCCATCTCCGACTGAATACGTTCAAGATGATTTAGTCATCATTCTTGATCTATCCTATAGTATGTACGTCGAGGATATCAAACCTTCGAGACTCATCCGCGCAAAACAAAAAATCGTAGACTTACTTGAAAATCGTTCGGAGGGACATACGGCTCTGATTGTGTACTCTAGTACCGCACATGTCGTTACGCCATTAACGACAGATAACGATACCATTCAGCACTTGTTGTCCTCACTCGAACCACGCATGATGCCAGAATACGGCAGCAATGTCGACGATGCACTAAGTCGAGCAGTTGATTTGATTGAACAAGGTTCTCACTCAAATGGAAGAATATTGTTAATTACTGATGGTATTGAGATGCTCAATCTCGGTTCTTATGAATGGTCACATGAAACCCCGTTACACGTAATCGGTGTTGGTACCGCAGAAGGTGGTGCAATTCCGCAATTAGACTTGGAAGGAAATATTTCCTATTTGCGAGATCAACGTGGAAACCTAATAATTGCTACTATGAATCAAAATCGACTTGCAAGACTAACTACCTTAGCCAGTGGTACCTATCATGACATTGATATTTCGGAAACTGATATTCAACAATTCTTCAGTGTTGCTTGGGAAAGTTTTAGGGAACACCTCGTCGATGACGAACGAACATTTGATCAATGGTATGACGTCGGTTATTTGCTACTAATACCGCTAGTTTTAGGAGCAATGTTTGCTATTCGCCGAGGTGTTGTTGTCGTGATTGTTCTATGTCTATTCGTAGCTGAACACAGTTACGCCAACTGGTTTACCGATCTGTGGAAAAACTCCGACCAAAAAGGTAGTGAGTTACTTGAAAACGAAAATTTTGACTTAGCTGAACAAATCTTTATTGATCCGGAATGGCGCGCAATTGCTCAATATCGCCAACAAAAATACAGTCAAGCTGCTGAATACTTCGAGTCGTCTGACTCAATTCGTTCGCTGTACAACTACGGTAATTCCTTAGCGTTACAGGGCGAGATTGCTGAAGCCATAAACACCTATAACAACGTCCTAGAACAAGACCCAAATTATGAAGATGCTAAATTTAATCGCGATTTACTGGAACAGTGGTTGCAGCAACAAATGCAAGATGCAGAAAGTGATACATCCAGCGAAAACAACGATGGAGAACAGCGGCAATCGGAAACATCTGCCGATCCTTCGAATCCCGCAACTGAAAATCAACAATCCACGGAAAATCAGATGGGTGAGGAAGGAGAAGAGAACGAGTTTTCTGAAGCTAATCTCAGTGATCAAGATGAGAACACTGACACACCTTTAGTTGATGAAAATTCTCAAAATCCTGAAACAGAAGAAGAGGCACAAGTCGTAGACTCAAATCCCAACAGTGTAGATCCTGAGTCCTCAGACTCCCAAGAAGTAATGTCCACGGATGAACAAGATCGCGAAACTGAAGCCACCCTTGAACGCATGTTAAGACGAGTATCCGATGAACCTGGAAATATTCTTAAACAGAAATTTCTACATGAAGCTCGTCTGCGGTATCGTCGGGGTGAATTACAGGGAAATAGCACACAAAAATGGTGAGGTTAGTCCTGGCGTTATGGGTTGTATGTCTGTCCTGTTCCTTGATGGCTGCTGTCACATCGTCCGTAAACTCAACATCTATTCGCGAAAACGATTCCATAGAACTTACGATTTCTTACTCAGGTACTGCTCAAGTCTCCGATCCTGATTTCTCCAGTCTTGCTAGAGATTTCGAATATTCGACTCCACAATTTTCATCTAGATATGTGATTGCCAGCGGAAGACATCAAGCGAGTTCACGGTGGACGTTAATTCTACGACCAAAACAAACTGGTGAAATAACCATCCCGTCTTTTACAATCGCAGGTGACTCGACTAAAGAAATCATCATTTACGTTGAATCGTTAAGTGAAGAATTACGCGACGAGCTAGCTCAAGAAATATTTATAGTCACCAATGTCAATCGTTCGGAGCAGTACATTCACGCTGCAATTCACGTCGAACGCCGACTATATTATTCCGACAACGTCTCGCAGCTTTCTCAACACCTTCCAACACCTGACGACATCAAAAACGTCTATGTTTTGTCGAAAGGTGACATAAAACGAACGTTCGCTCGTCGGAACAATCGACAATACAGTGTACTAGTGCAAGAATTCGTCTTGTTTCCGGAAGTGAGCGGTACAATCAGAATCCCTTCCGTGTCGATTGATGCACGAGTGAATCTCAAAGGAGAATCCATGATTTTTCCCGCTCGGTCCGAGGAGGTTGAACTAAACATACTCCCGATACCTATTGAGTTTCCAACCGATGTTCCATGGTTTCCCTCGACTAGGGTCCGAATTACCGATAGCCTAGTAAACGAGTATTTTACAGACTTAAAAGTAGGCGATACGATTGAAAGAACCGTGACCATCCTCGCAGTCGACAATCAGAGTTCTGACATTCCAATTTTCGAATTTCCCGTTCCAGATGGAGTACGACAATACGTTGAATTACCCGATTTAACCGACGAAGTGCTAGGGACTGAAATTGTTGGTAAAAGACAGACAAAATCAACCATTTTGTTCACTCAAGCGGGTGAATTTACCATTCCAAATGTAAGCATTCACTGGTGGAACACCGATCGACATCAACTGGAAAGTGCTTACATCTCAGGTAGGACGGTGCACGTAGCGAATGCGGATTCTATCGCGACCGGTGAAAACAATGTTGCTGAAATAAACACGCCAGTAGATAGTAATATAACCTCAAACACAACGTTAGACGCAAAAGAAACGGAAAGACCGAATTCAACACACTGGTTGTTTCGGACTTTTTGGATGATCGGATGGATATTTGCAGTCATTCTCGGCACTTATTTGATCTGGACAAAAGGTTATTTAGTTAGGTTCAAAAAGCAGGTACAGCCCGTACAGGACAGATTGTTCATGAACTTCTTGTCGAGTAAAGATCCAATAGAAGTCAAAGAAGGTATGATTCGCTTGCTGATGGATCAGCGACAACTTTCAAGGACACGAACTCTAGAACTACTACGACAGCATCCAACTACCCAAGACGCCCTACGAGTATTGAATGCAAAAATTTACGGTGGGACGGAAGAAAATTCAGAAATCGACCGTGAGGCAATCAAAAATATATTGAGAGACTTATTAGCAGGAATTCGCGCTTCAACATCACCTGAAGAAGATTTTTTACATAGAAAATTTGTGTTTAAGCCATCTTCTTAATGCTGTTTATTCATTAAAGACGAATCTTAACGCTCATATACACTTAAATGCTTGCATTCGACGATAACACAATTTTTTAAAACCGGAACGAGAAGCATGGCACACAAGATGTCAAGAAAAAAATATGAAATTGAACTTAACCTATTGCAAGTTCAACTCTGTACCATGTTGGATTGGATTGTCCACCATAACAAGAAACTAGTTATCGTATTCGAGGGCAGAGACGCTGCCGGAAAAGGAGGTGCAATTCATCGAATAGTCGAACATTTGACCCCCAGAAACTGCCGAATTGTCGCTCTACCTAGTCCGACGGAACGAGAAAAGACACAGTGGTATTTCCAACGATACATACAACACCTCCCAGCAGGTGGAGAAATCGTAATCTTTGATCGTAGTTGGTATAACCGTGCCTTGGTGGAACATGTGATGGGATTTTGTAATGATGAGGAATACCATGAATTTATGATTACTTGTCCCGAATTCGAACGAATGCTTATCCGCTCTGGGATCCAATTGGTGAAATATTGGTTTTCCGTATCGGATAACGTTCAAGAAGAACGTTTTCAAGCTCGGTTGACGTCACGAATTAAAGGTTGGAAACTGAGTCCAATGGATCTAGCGTCACGTATGCTTTGGGTCGAATATTCGAAAGCGAAAGATAAGATGCTAGAGTACACTCACACACCAGACTGCCCATGGTATGTCGTAGACGGAGACGTAAAACGACACGCTCGTCTTAACTGCATTCGACATTTATTGAGTCTCGTTCCCTACGACGAGATTGAGAAACCGAAAGTGAGATTGTTAACTCGACCTAAAGCACCAGAGTATAAGCGACCGGCTTTTAAAGCACAAAATCATGTCCCAAAGTACTACCCTTAGAGGCAGTGTTGGAAATAGCGAGTCGTAAAATATTGCGCGACTTTCGTTTCGAAAGATACCAAACCCCGTAACTGTACTTTTCAGCTATTAGATGAAAAGTTTTGCAAATACCATAATCAAAGCATCAAGTTTATTGTGAAGCAGAGATCAGCCAAACGAAATCATCTCGAAACGTTATACCGAGAACTCATTGAATGTATCGGTGAAGATAACAGTCGAGATGGTTTGATAGACACTCCCACTCGTGCTGCGAAAGCAATCGAATTTCTGACAAAAGGATATAAAGAAAACGTCGAAGATGTCGTCAACGGCGCACTGTTTACAACCGATATTGACGAGATAATTATTGTTAAAGATATCGAAGTGTACTCATTGTGTGAGCATCACATACTACCATTCATCGGAAAATGTCACGTGGGATACCTTCCTCGTGGTAAACTCTTGGGTCTATCAAAAATTGCTAGAATCGTCGATACCTTTGCAAGACGACTACAAATCCAAGAGCGACTAACTCAACAAGTTGCACAAGCAATTAAAACGACTACAAACGCTTATGGTGTAGGTGTTATTGTGGAGGCCCGACACCTCTGTACCGCCATGCGAGGTGTAGAAAAGCAAAACTCTACAATGAAAACGTCCGTTCTACTAGGAACTTTTCGTGAAGATCCTTCTACTAGAACAGAATTTTTGCGATTGATTACGTAACAGATTTACCAATAATTTCGGTAGTTAATCCTGAAGTCCTCTAGTAACCACATCACCTACATCTTTTGAAGTCATTTTCTGTTCGATCATTTGCAATGCTTGCTTCATCAAGGATTGACGGTCGCTACCAAACCGTTTCCAACGGGTGAGCACTGTTGCGAGCCTAGCGGCAACTTGTACATTAAAACTTTCTATTTCTAGCACCTTCTCGGCAATGTAACGATACCCTTTACCGGTATATTCGTGAAAATTTTTGTAGTTGCCGATAAACGAACCGAACAGACTGCGTACACGATTCGGATTTTTCAAATTAAATGCATTGTGATCTTCAAGTACTCGTACGCGCTCAATCGCACCCGGTAAACTACACATTGCTTGCGCTGCAAACCACTGATTGATCACCTGTGGTTCGTCTGCAAACCGCTGATAGAAGTCATGTAGAACTGAATCTTTGGTTGATTGTGCTTCTTCTGGTAACTCTAACAAAGCGCGAACATTCGCAAGTCGGTCGGTTAAATTGTCTGCCTGATTGAAGTTCTCACCAAGTAAGATAGCAACTTTTTGCGGTTGTCGTTTCCCTAATTCGCGACTCAGATAGCTTAAAGCAGTATTCCGTGCGGTTCGTCGATTCACCGAAGATGCATCATTGCTATACACTTGGTCGTCGGCATGTTGTACATAAACTTCTTCCCACTTACTCACTAAGGATTTAGCGAGTTCATCAATTAAAAAATCTCGATTTTCGACGATCACATCAAAATCAGAACCAGGATACTCGTCGAGTACGTTAAACACAGAAGGTAACACCAACATCCGATTCAATAACGATTTACGTTCACTAACATCTTTTTCATCGCTCAATTGCTGTAGAACAATTTCAACGAGTTCGGTCAATCGAACAATGTCAATACTGCGGTCGAGTAAGAACCGACCGTAGAGGGTCTGTAAAGCATTCCACTTAACAAACCCATCGGTATCATGCAATGATAGATGCGATAACTGCTCTACAGTTTGTGGAAAGTCAACGTAAACAGGAGCTGAAAATCCACGCAAAAAACTAACGGTTGAATTTTCTGGTACACCACGGAGACAAAGACTATCTTGAGCGTCACGTAAATGCACGATCAAAGAACCGTCTGCGTTGGGATTTTCAGTGTGCATTTCTGATTCGACTTCGATCGTATAGCCGTTGCTTTCACCCTCCTTTCCTAAAACCTCGCGACCATTCTCGTCAATAACCCCAATGGAAACAGGTATGTGAAATGTTTGTTTCTCGGCTTGATTTGGTGTTGGTGGACAACTTTGTTCAATTTTTAACTTCAACGCGTTTGGTTCATTACGGGCTTCGGCAACCTTTAATCGAGGAGTTCCAGATTGAGTGTACCAGAAGAAAAACTGTTCTAAATCAAGTTCAGTTCCATCCCTCACTGCTGCCACAAAATCTTCGATGGTAACAGCACAACCATCGTGTCGATCGAAGTATAAATCTGTCGCTTTTCTCCACCTTTCTTTCCCTGCCATGATGTACATCATTCGCAAGACTTCAGCACCTTTTTCATATACCGTTGCTGTGTAGAAATTAGTAATCGCAGCATATTCGTTAGGACGTACCGGATGAGCTAAATTACTAGCATCTTCCGGAAATTGTGCAGTACGTAAGTTGTTAACCGTATCTATTCGAACAATAGTTTCACCAACCATTGCTTCACTGAACTGAGTATCACGAAACACTGTAAAACCTTCCTTCAAACTGATTTGAAACCAATCGCGACAGGTTACTCGATTACCACTCCAGTTATGAAAATATTCATGTGCAACCACCCCTTCGATACCTGAATACGATCCATCTGTAGTTGTGTCTGGAGATGCCAAGAGCGCACTGACATTGAAGATATTGAGACCTTTATTTTCCATCGCTCCAAAGTTAAAGTCCTCAACAGCAACAATCATAAAGCGATCAAGATCGTATTCTCTTCCATAAACTTCTTCGTCCCATTTCATCGCTCGTTTCAAGCAATCCATAGCCCAGCGGCACCGTTCTTTGTATTTTGGTTCTGTGTAAATCGTTAAGCGAACTTTACGTCCCGAACAGGTAATGAATTCATCTTCAAGGGCACTTAAGTTTCCTGCTACCAACGCAAAGAGGTAACAAGGTTTTCGATACGGATCGTACCAAGTAACTTGATGTCGATTATCGGGTTGGTCTTCCTCAGCGATCAAATTGCCGTTTGACAATAAATTTGGAAACTTCTTCTTATCTGCTTCGATCGTCGTCGTAAATACAGAAGAAACATCAGGGCGATCTGGGTAAAAAGTTATCCTGCGAAAACTTTCGGCTTCACATTGTGTACAAAATAGAGACGACGACTTGTACAATCCTTCCAACGACGCGTTCTTTTCAGGATGAATTTGAACACGAGTGGACACCTCACAAATGTCGGGGACATCAAATAATGTGATCCCTTCTTCATCAATGCTGTACTCATTGTTTGACAGTTCTACACCATCTATCAATATTTGCTCTAACTCTAACTGTTCGCCATCGAGTCGCAGTGAATTTGAACTCGATTGTGAATCTCGCCTTATTTTTAGTACCGATTCCACAGTCGTACGATCATCAAACAACTTAAAGTTGAGATGAGTTTCGTCTAAAGTCCAACCGAAAGGGCGATATTCAGAAAGTCGAATAGTCTGTTGTTTTGCTTTCAAAGAAACCTCGGTAATCAAGAGAAAATAGGAGTATGAACCCGATACAATCAGATTGTTCAGAAGAACACCATGACCAGTGGTTCAATCCTATAATTTTACGCACGTTCATTCGGTATCTTTTCATTGCAATCAGTTGATCTTCAAGTCCTAAGTCAAGTAGCAAAGTGGCTATCCTCACATTCTGACTGTTGGCTTGCAACGGTTGTACAAACTTACGGTTCATCGCCTCGACCGGAGGGGTCAGTGTTTGCATGTGACCGACAGGGAAATGTTGTGGGTTCCCTTTCCGGTGGATGCATTGAAGAAGACTTGATCAAAAAGTTGATGCAAAATCAAATAGCGTCAGATAAACCAGAATTCCTGCGATACGGAGAAAATCCTTCCGAACTCGAAAAGTTCGAACTACCTTGTGGTGGCTATTTGGACATTGTTGTAGAACCACTGCAAGCTACAGCTACCTTGGTTCGTCGATTCGACAAGATTCGGCAAAGTATCGAACACCAACAACACATCAGACGTCAGGTCGATCTTGCGACAGGTGAAACTAAGTTGATCGAGGAAACTAAGTTTTCGCCGTTTTACTATGATCATGATCAGTTCAAACTAGACCAATGTTTCGGTCCGCGTTGGCAGTTATTTGTTATCGGAACAAATATGGTTGTACACTATGTATGCGAACTCGCACTAATGTTAGACTACCAAGTGACTTTGATCGATACTAATCGTAACAATTTCAAATCTTTTGAAGATTCAAAAGTCAGGTGTATTTGCGACACACCAGATGATGTGATAAATGAACAGGTTAACGACGGTACTAGCGCCGTAGTTGCGCTTTCCCATGATCCAAGACTGGACGATCTGGCTTTAATGAGTGCCCTAGAAACACAGGCGTTCTACATCGGTGCAATGGGTTCGGAGAGAACTACAACTCGCCGTCGAGCTAGGTTACTAGCGTTGGGAGTAACCGAGAACTTACTGAATCGTTTACATGCACCTATAGGAATACCTATCGGCAGCAAAACACCCCCTGAAATCGCTCTATCGGTAATGGCAGATGTCACTCGAGTACGAAACCTCATTGTGTCCGGAAATCGAACCACTATACCCTCAATAGTTGATTGACAATGAGCCCATTCAATACCCAAGGAACAGCAATCTTGCTTGGAGCTGGATTCTCCACACGTTTCGGTCAAGACAAACGTATCATTGAGCTGCAGTCAAAACCTTTGTTAAGTTACACTGCCCGGCTCTATAGTAATGTATTTTCGGACACAGTCCTAGTCCTGCGAGATACTGACAACTCTTTATCAAAACTAGTCCCTGAGGATATCGAAATCGTTTATACCGACAGAGCACAATACGGTATATCCGAGAGCATAAAGGCTGGTCTGAATGTCAGACTTGAAACTTCATGGGTGGTCATTGGTTTAATCGATATGCCCTTCGTCAAGTCGATAACACTGCACTTATTGCGTGACCAAATGATGAAATCGCCGCAACAAATAGTGCGATTACGATACCGCAATCGTCCGGGAAACCCCGTAGGGATACCTAAACAGTACTATTCTTCCCTGTTATCACTTACTGGCGATCAAGGAGCACGAAAGTTTTTTACTCAATGGGAAGCAAACACTCTCGTTTTAGATGTCGTCGATGGGGGAATTCATCGCGATATCGACACACAAGAAGATTGGTTGGAGTACTCAAAATGTTCCTGATCTTCCCAGACTTACAGCATGCATGTGAGAAGTTTTAGATCAAGTCCCCCAATCTAATTTACTACGGCACGATTGATAAAAGTCATGACCAGCAGGATAAACGATATTCAGCCCGTTTTTGTGCTTGCTGATTTGAACCTTGTCGTGGGGGTGTAGTATGAAGGTGACTTGCGAATCTGCAGTTGTAATGGGATAATCCTCTTCGGATTCAACTATCACTGTGATTTGCGATTGCCCTCGTACGACTAAAGGACGTGACGACAAGGTGTGGGGAAACATCGGAACCACAACGAGAGCATCCAAGGACGGATGCATGATTGGACCACCGGCTGAAAGCGCATAAGCAGTCGAACCCGTTGGAGTCGCTATGATAAGACCGTCCGATCGTTGAGAGTACACAAACTCTTCGTCGACGAAGAGTTTAAAATCCATCATTCGTGTAATCGAACCCGAATTCACCACTATGTCGTTGAGTGCTAACGAACGATGTACAGTTCGTTCATCGCGGACAACTTTCAAATCAATAAGAAAGTGAATCTCAGTTTGATGTTTTCCCTTAAGTACTTCGTGTAACTTGCTCTCAACTTCATCTGGCGATACCCCAGCAAGGAACCCAAGCCCACCGCGATTGATTCCAATCACTGGTACATCGGAATCAGCAAGGACCCGAGCAACATGGAGAATACTTCCGTCCCCTCCTACGACTATAACGAGGTCACATTGCTCGAGTTCCGCCATTTTGACCGCGATGTTTGGCTTTGAATCTAATAAACTAGCGGTTTGCGTTTCGAAGCGAACTTCGCATTCAAACTGAGTCAAGAACTGACTAAGGGAGTTCAGTGTGTCCGCAACGGTAGGTCTACCTACACGACCGACTATTCCGATAACTTTAAAATTTGATTTTTTCAATGACACGAACAACAGTGAAGGATAAAAAGTATTTTCCGGAATTCGAAACTAATTTTTTGACTAGGTTTACATGGATGGAAGCAAGATGAGTAATAATCGCGCTGAACCTAAGTGTCCAGAATGTGGAACAGTTGGAACTGATAGTATTGTCAGCCGTGAGAGTCAGATGCAAAGTCGTACCCGAGAACCATGGTTCTTTGTAATCCATTGTGCCAATTGTGGTTATGTCTACAACGTTATTACAAAGCATGTTTTTGCACAAACTTCTACGCGTGTGGTATTACCCACTGACAACTCAGGAAGTCGCACACAAACAGAAACTTAGTGGAGAACCATCGATTCAAGGACATCAAGTTCTTGCATGAGGTGATCCCAAGAATCAGCGACATAATAAATTGGTTGTATGTGATCAATCTCGAATCCGCGTTCGCAACAAGCGCGTGACAATCGCTCATGTTTTGCTTGACGATACTTAGACGCTTCTGCGACGGACGATAACAATCCAGCACCAAATATTTTGTGTTCTGGACCAATCAATCCATATTCCACGGTCCACCAATGAAAACGTGCCACAAGACGCGCCGGCGAGACTGTACTATCTCGAACAAGCTCTTTCGCTTCCGCTACTGCAGATTCCGCTTCGTCCATCAAAATTTGTGAGGTAGTTTCTTCGGCGATGAGTTCGGCGAGATGTTTTTGCGCATGATAAAGTTGCATATCTAACTCGTCGAGTTGCGTGGCGGCACCAATCTCTCCCAAACGTTGTAAAAATACTCGATAGTTAGCGTCATCCAACATTGGTAGATGACCAGCGGCTTCATGAATGATATCGGGGATTGGGGTATAGCCTAGTTGACTGCGAGCCCGGATCGGTTTTGAAATTGGGAGAATGGAATGAGCTTGAAGTAACATGAATACGTCGGGAGGAATAAAACCATCAACCACAATGGCACTCCAATCAAATTGTCCCAGTGCAGATTGAACTCGTTCTAAGGAAGGGATCATCTGTTTACTCATACCGGTATGGGTAAACGATTCACAATAATCGACGGCCGTATTTCCGACGAGGACATTCTCTAAGGCAGTCGTAGCTAGTCGCCAAGTCTCGTGTTCTTCTGAAGTATACTCCGAGTACTTCTGTTCAACGCTAAATTTTTCGATAGCTTCTTGTAAGTCATGAACTTCAATTAACATATAAGCTGCTCCTACTAAGCTGAATCCAATTTACCAACATTGTTTCGTAATTCAATATCCAACACATAATATTATCTACTTCACCGACTCAATTTCAACTTTTAGAGTAACAGGGTATCATGCCGTTTCGAACAAAACCACTAGGTAAATCAGCAATTATCAATCTGACACTGTTCCTGTCACTCATGATTTTATCATTCATTGTAGGTTTAACAGTTTCACCCACTTGGACCGTGGTAAAAACCGTCTTAGATGTAACCACCGACGATGACAACCAAATTTTTTACACTTTCAAAGACAAGCCCCAGTACTTTACGGCTGTCAACCGAGATGAGTCGACGTTATTTGTGCTAGAGGGAACCGCGGAACTCCAACCGGAAATTCAGGAAGAGTATATAGTCGAGGATTCTGCCGACGGTAAAAAAACATATTACCGATTAGAGGCCAAGAGGCATTGGGGTATTTGGTCGTTACTACCTGCTATATGTGCGATTCTACTATGTTGGGTTTCCAGAGAACCCATAACATCGTTACTTGGCGGCATAGTTTCCGGGGCGTTACTGTTAGGTATGTACGATCTCACTGGTGAAGTTCTTATCCCGACTTTGGGAACCGCCAGTGTTGCTGGAATCCTCATTTTATACCTTTGGTTACTAGGTGGGCTATTAGGAGTCTGGTCGAAAACCGGTGCTGCACAAGCTTTTGCTGAATGGATCACACGTAAAGTAGTAAAGGGTCCACGAACCGCAAAATTAGTGGCATGGTTATTGGGAGTGTTATTTTTTCAAGGTGGTACGGTGAGTACCGTTTTAGTTGGTACGACGGTGAAACCGGTTGCAGATAAGGAGAACATAAGCCACGAAGAACTTGCTTATATCGTCGATTCTACGGCTTCTCCCATTGCTTCACAATTAGCTTTTAACGCTTGGCCAGGATACGTTCAAGCGTTTATTTTTGTCTCTGGTGTGTCGTTTTTAGCTACTGAGGCTGACCGGATTGCATTCTTTTTCTCAAGCGTCCCATTTTGTTTCTATGCAATTTTTGCTGTGCTCGGTACCTTCCTACTAAGTATTGAAAAACCTTTATTTCTTGGTAAAGGTATGAAAACCGCAATGGAACGGGCGCGCTCTACTGGAAAACTCGATTCGGATACTGCCGCTCCTCTAGCCGCTCCAGAGTTGCAATCAACATCGGTGCCGAAAGGTTACCAGGCTAGCATGTTTGAGTTCGTGTTACCTTTAGTCCTATTAATTTGCATTGCCGTGGGTACTTACATCGCGTTCGGCTCTCCAAACGTCCACTGGGCTTTTGGGATAGCACTATTACTTGCCGCCAGTATGTCATTATTTAGAGGGTTAACCATTAAGGAATTAATGGCCGGTATTGGGCAAGGAATGAAAGGTCTTGTCATTGGTTCCGTCATTTTGCTATTAGCGATCACTATCGGATCGGTGAGTGCGCAAGCAGGTGGTGGGGCTTATCTCGTCCAGGTGTTTGGCGATACATTGCCATGGTTTTTACTGCCTGTGCTGCTGCAATTACTCACGATGACTATCGCATTCTCCACTGGGACTAGTTGGGGCACTTATGCAGTTGCCTTTCCATTAGCAATGCCGCTAGCGTGGGCCGTCGCTAATGGACAAGATCTGAGCCATCCTTGGTTTTTTATGACGCTTTGCTTTGCAGCTGTAATGGACGGTAGTGTGTATGGCGATCAATGTTCACCGATTTCCGATACTACCGTGCTGAGTTCGATGTGCACGGGGTGTGACTTGATGGATCACGTAAAGACTCAAATTCCCCAAGCCACTTTTGCGGCAGTTATTGCGGCTGTACTGTGGACAACCCTTGCTTATTTCGCAGGTGTTGGCTTCGGTGGTTAGTGCAACCAAGTTATGTAACTGATATAAAGCCTGTGCTGAAATCCTTTGTCATTTGGGTGTTCTCGGACGGCCGAAAAGGACATGAAAGTCAAACACGAGGTTTGTTGAATGCACTTGTAAAATTGAATAAATCTCGGTTCGCCGTTGAAAGTTATTGGGTAACAAAACAAACTCCTAATGCACATTTAACAACATATCCCCATCCAGACCTGATACTTGGAGCAGGTCACGCAACACATTTTCCGATGTTACGCGCAAAGATTCTTTTTGGAGGTGTAACGGTGGTGTTAATGAAGCCGTCGATTCCTTCCATCTTTTTTGATATGGTCTTTGTTCCCCATCACGATTCCTGTGAAAACTTTGGCAATGTATATGCTACAATCGGGGTGTTAAACACGATTACCCGTTCTCATCCAAATGCTAGCGAGGGTACTATATTGCTTGGTGGAGCAAGCCGGCACTTCCAATGGGATACTGATCGCATCGCCCAACAAGTCAAGGAGGTCTGTGATTCAAAGACAGACAGAGTTTGGAATGTATGTGACTCGCCACGTAGTCCTGATGAGCTTTTGTCAAAAATTCAAGACTCACCAAATATTCGGAAATATCCGTGGCGTGACACCGACGAGCATTTTATTTCGTTCCTTCTCAGCACAAGTTCCGAGATTTGGGTGAGTTGCGACTCAGTTTCAATGCTTTATGAGGCAGTCAGTACGGGAGTACCTGTGGGAGTGTTTGAACTTGAGTCTAGAAAAAGAAGTAACAAGATCTTAAGAGGTTTAAAGGAACTAGCTACGCAGGGGCATATTCAATTTTCGCATGATGGATTAACCTTGAAACTTCGGTCAGAACTTGAATCTCAATTGTCAGAATCAACGCGTTGTGCAGAGTTAGTCACACGGTATGTAATAAAAAATAAACTCGCCTAAAAATATGTAACCGTCAATCAACCATCCTCTGCAAGCAATTCCAACGCGCGTTTGTTTTGACCGTGAACTGAACCTTCTTTTGACCAAAGTAAACGTAGATCTTCGATTGCAGCAATCACTTGCTCAGGCAATTGCAACATTTTTACGACTGCAAAGTCAATCTCTTTCCGTATTGGATCACAATGTGCTTGACATGCAGGTTGAAGGGATTTCTGCAATAAGGTCGATGCTGTCTGATGAGCAAACCGTAAAGCGTTCTCGTCTAGTTTGCTGAAGTCTGGGCTTGGGATCGCTTTGATCGCTCCGATCTGTGTAGTCGATCGACCAGCATGCGTGCGTTGTCCCTGAGTCCAATGAACGATCATACCAAGTGTGGAATTTGCCCAAAGTAAGAACGGCCAATAAAGTTCATCTCGATTGCTTTTGAGTGTAGTCCATGAACTTCCACCTAAAGCGGGATACTCGGTCGCTGCAGCGAGTATCGCTTGAGATGTCCAACGCATATTTCGGGCATACAGCAACTGGCTCATACTGCGCCTCATCGTGGCTTCCAGTTCTGATCGATCTTCAAATGTAACACTTACTCCTTTATGAGTGGGAGTAACTAACATTTGCTTCTGAGTTTTTGAGTTCGCATGCCATAACGATAAGTCTGGGTTTGCGACGGAATCTTCAAAGTGCATTTCGTGCATCTCGAAAGCTCCGATAGGAGTTTTTCCGGAGATATGACCAATGAGATGATGAGTAGGACCTACCACAAATAATTGCGAAAGAGTCGTCATTGGAATCGGTAATTTAAACTGTTTTTGCTTCCACTGCAAGATTCCCTCGGTCAACTTCAAAGCAGCTTCCGCAAGGTAAGGATTTAACACCGATAACGGGCTCCACGGTGCGTTCGTCGTAGGCGCTTTTTCTACGAGCAAAAGACCCACCTCATCCTTCCCTACTTTTATCGGATACCACTTACCAATTTGTCCGTGCTGTAGATGTGTTGACAAAACCGCTCGTGCAGTTTCTCGCGCTTGTCCAATACTTGATAAAGGTTCTCGCAATGTAACGTAAGAAAATTCTTTTGTTTTCTGAATACTATTGCGATTTCTAGTCGCAATCAATAACATCTCTTCCATCCCGGTATCGGCAGATAAAGCTTTTTTACCAAGTGCCTTCCCACCCGTAACCGCAACCGCTATGATGTCGTGAAATTCTGCTAGTATCATTTCGCGAGTAGGTGCCCAACTAGGTGCAAACGCGGCTGTTAGTGGTAGTACAAAACCAATTCGTCCTCCTGGTTTCACCTTCTTCTTGGCGATTGCAACAAAGGATGCTGCCATGCCTGCTTTGTTGTTGACTGGCTCATTTTTTGTAAGTTTTTGCCATCGTTTTTGGCAAGCGTTGCGTTTCTGTTCACTTAATCCTGATACATCAAAGGCACTTTGCCCACTTCGAGTGCGCGAGTAAGGAGGATTCATCAAAACCCAGTCAATCGAAGCATCGGTTACTTCTAGGGCTTCGTCTCGTTCAGAGTCTACTGCGCCTGTCGAAGTCCCTCCGATTTGATCGAACAGGTCGGTTGCTTGATTGGTCTGTAGATATTCAAGTGAACCAGTTACTGCGTTTGCTCCACCAACATGCAACCATCCTACTCTTGTTTTTGAATACTTCTGCCCTAAGTCCATCAACGCTAATGATGAAGTCGTTAGGTGTGCTGCGATTGGACTAATATCGGCACCAACTAGTCCATGTTCCATCGCGTCTCGATGCAACGAAACGTCTTCAAATTCAGAAGAAATATGGTGTTCGTGAAATCGGTAGATTCTTTGATAACCAGCACGTAAAAGCGTTCCGGTACCACATGCTAAATCAGCAATAGAATGTTTTGAAAAGAAGTGAGGATCGCCCCATTCCTGTGATGAGACATCCGATTCACGAATCGTTAAACCGGCGAGTAGTTCTGCCGTACTGGGCTGCGTGTAAAACGCAGCTGATTCTTTACGATCATCCGAGAGTTTTGGAAAAAGTTCAGCGCCAATATTCATGTGTGGTCCCACACGAGAAGTCTCGATTCGTTGTGCGGCATCAATCAATAGTTCAAGAGCTTCAGACGTAGCCTTAACATCCATGTTCATGTATTGGTGTAAGACATTCACAGCAGGTTGAAAAACTGAATACCAGTTGTCTTTTAGAATGTCATTCCATGCACCATGAACATTTGCAGGTTGTATAGTTGTACTACCCAACAAAGATATTTGTTTCGTGACGGGATGTTGCATACGATCCAACTGTAGATGAACAATGATCGCGTTCAACCAAAGAACCATGGCAGTACGTAAAGCGCTCAAGTGTGAACGTTGATGCACAACGGTAGCCAACTCATTGAACCAGGCCGAGTCAATGCTACTTTCGACTCTTTGTGCGGCTTGACGAATCTTCGTAGCAACGTATTCAGCAACTAATTCGACTCGTTCTTTGGGTAAAGCTTCCGACTGAACCATACTTAACAGATCAAAAATTGTCCCCTTTATAAACCCGGATTTGGGGTAGCGGCGGGTTTCGGTTTTCCGATCAGTTTTAACTAGTTGGTGTAATGAATAGCTTAAGTGACAGCCGCCAAGCAATTTTTCTGTTACTTCTTTTACACTGTTCATAGACCGAAAATCTTGATCGATATGAACAGCAATACTTGATAGTAACTTACTACCGTTTACTTTGAAAACACAACCGAGCCTTGCTATAGCGTCTTTGTCTGCATCTCCGGCATGGAAAGATGTCTCTATGATTACGGGTTGAATATCTCTATCCGTAACAATAAGGTCGGGTCGCAAGGATTGACCCTCCTGCAGTACTCCGGTCATCTCGACGAGAATTGATTCCCCTTTTGTACGCCAAATCGGACGACTATTTCTTAGAGCTTCTCCCAAGCCTTGATTAAAAGTCGATTCAATGAGGGTAGGAGTCATTTGATACTATGTGTGTTCGTGTGGAGGTAACAGCAACTTCAAGGAAGTTTTAAACTGCATCTAATTTAGTATTCTACATCAATCAAACGTCTAGTTAGAAGTACCTGAAGTTTATCGGGGTTATTCGGCTAGATTAATGAGTTTAAGTTCAAACATCTA
>VXYV01000062.1:48438-82584 GCA_009845835.1 Gammaproteobacteria bacterium
AAACACTAGTTTTATAACCAATATTACAGATTTTTCTTAAGCCTCAGTTCAGAATAGATACCAATATTGTTGACTCGTTCAAATGGTTAACTTCGAGTCGGTATGAATACTTGGGGTACGAGCCTATTTACTAAACGAAGACAAGTATAACATCAGAGTCGTTGTTTAGTTTCATATCAAGGTGGCGGAGCGGACGGGATTCGAACCCGCGGCCTCTAGCGTGACAGGCTAGCGTTCTAACCAGCTGAACTACCGCTCCGTGAATATTAGCCATTCAATGGTGGGTGTTGTAGGGATCGAACCTACGACCTATGGCTTGTAAGGCCATCGCTCTCCCGAACTGAGCTAAACACCCTCGAAAGTGTAAAAATTTTATCTCATACCGCTTACTTGTCAAATCAAACGGAACGTTAATCCTGACGTTCGAGTTAATTCCATTTAACTTCGCTCACTGTTCAACTCCTCTTGCTACAACCAGAGCCGGTGTTTGCAAGACCTGCAAATCTCTTAAAGGATCACCCTCAATAAAGAGAAAGTCAGCTGATAATCCAACTTGCAATGAACCGAAACGATCAGCACAACCAAGTGCAAGTGCTGCATCTCCTGTCGAAGACTTCAACACTTCAAGTGGTGTCATATCTGCTAAATTCGCAAACAAACTCAATCCCTTTGCAAATTCGTGATGATATACTTTGGGAATTCCAGCGTCCGTCGAGGCAATAAATTTAACCCCGGCCTTACGCATGAGTCGAAACGCTTCCCTCATCAATTGACCTTCCTGGTTATTTTTGTCGATGTACTTTGACCATTCGGAATTGATCGTTGGTGACACCCAAGTATTATTATTAACGATATCCGCGATCACGTGTAAGTCACAATGCGAACGCTCTCCCTCCTGATTAAACCACGAACAATGCTCAATGGTTTTAACACCAGCGAGTGAAGCTCGATGAATGCCTTCGGTACCGTGACAATGAGCTGCAACGTCATATCCCAAATCTTTCGCATACTGCACTGCAAACGATAAATCATTCAAGGAAAACTGCGACTGACCGGGGTTCGTATTTGGTGTATAAACTCCGCCAGTTGCCATAACTTTGATAAGATCTACATCGTGCCGATGTTGTCGATCAATTACAGTTTGAATGTCTCCTGTATTCTCAACACCGCCACCCCAAAAATAACAATGTCCATCTGGAGTAGTCAGAGGTTGTCCCGCACACAACAACCTCGGTCCCGGTATCTCGCCACGAAGAATCCGATTTCGTAATTCA
This sequence comes from Gammaproteobacteria bacterium, assembly GCA_009845835.1. Lineage (GTDB taxonomy): Bacteria > Pseudomonadota > Gammaproteobacteria > Pseudomonadales > Azotimanducaceae > Bin55. The sequence continues at coordinate 49,713 of VXYV01000062.1, forward strand.
ATTTCCAACCATTTTCCACCCCCCAAATCTCGGGCAGTTGTGATCCCCATATCGACCATCCGCTTAGCACGACGGTTCATCTTTTCAATCGTTTCTTCTTTTGATTCGTTTAGAAACTCTTCGATACTTGTATGGTCGGGATCAACCGAAATATGAATGTGTGAATCGATTAAACCAGGAATAACAGTTAGTCCACTCATGTCTTTTACAACACCGTCAGTTTTGCCCAAACCCCAAACCGTCTCATTACAAACTGTTATAGAAGATTGCTCTGAGTATTCATCACTGATCCCATCCCAAAGTCGAACATTGTTGTAAGTTGTGGTACAAATATCCTTCATATGTGCCTATCCGGTAGCATAATATTTCAAAAATCTGTAAAAATCATCAATCTACACCTTATCTCGTGTAGAATAACTAGTGATTTCTAGCTGGAATGGACTCCCAAATGAAATTGAACGCAAAGTTCCTATCTTATTCATCCTCGTTTCTAACGCGCTTGAAGGCTAAAACTACACGGTCTTCTCTCAAATTTATTCGAACTACACTTCGATGAAAAATACACCAGAAACCGTACAAAAGACAACGCTAGCAGAAAGTAACGTTAATGCGTTAGCTTCAAGTTGGTTAGAAAAAGTTCGTCAATACTTCGCACGTATTCGAGAATTATTGAAATCAATTCGCGCTCTCCTGATTAATCCTGACGATACAGAAAAAGCTTTCGAAATCATTGGAGAGCTACGAGGTAAAGAGTTACGCAAATCCTTTAGCCGTTTTCAAAATTCCGTGTATGGCAACAAAATCTTGCAGAAGCAAGTAGATTTAATCGACGTGTTGAATGATCGTAAAACCTTGGCTACATTGGATGAAAATTCACTTGGTCAAGTCTATTTAAAGTTCATTGATGCGAACCAATTGAGTCCTGATGGACTAGTCGATGCCAGCGCTGACACGTACCCGGATATTCAAGACGAAAATGTGCTTCGTTATGCTCAACGCAATCGGGACAGTCATGATCTATGGCACACCTTGACCCAATACGGTCGCGATCCGCTCGGTGAATTGTGTTTATTGGCGTTCACCTATGCACAAACTCAAAACTCTGGGGTTGGACTCATCGCATTAATTGGCAGTTTTCGGTTTTATCGAATATATGGGCATGGTACATTCGGGGCAATCTGGCGAGCTTATAGAGATGGAAAACAAGCGAGCTGGTTACCCGAGCAACCATTTGAAGACATGTTGTCTTTAAATATAGAGCACGTACGTATCATGCTTTCAATTCCACCTCCTACAGCTTACCTTTTGGTCATGTCCCGGCAGCGATAAGTGAAAGATCTTTATTCTTTGAGTGTCGTGAACCAAGTAACATGCTATTTGACAATTCTATTAAGTTCACCGGCATACGACACTAGTTTGCAAAGATTTACAACGAAATCACCGCCCACAAAAACAATGCAGCAATACCGACACTTAATGTAATCAAATACAAAGTTAGCACAACTAGAAACTTAAATATTGAGACGAAAATGCCTGAACTATAGAAATGTTTGAACGATAGAAAGGTGTGTACTAGAATCAGCAGTTGCAAGAGTGGCCAAAACACTTTATCAAACAACAACACCTCATTAGGTACAAAAATTGCCACTAGAATTCCGAAAAAAGACAGGATAAAAATTACCGCGTGGGCATGCATCGCATAGATCAATTGAAAGACTAAGCGGATTCCCTTGCCTAACTGAATCGTTGCTAACAGTAATACTATGATCGGCAATAACAGAAACATCATAATCGGCAAGCGTTCAATCATATCATCCACTACACGGCTAGGGTCATCAGCGATATTAATAAGTAAGTGCATTATGTAGACAAAAAATGACGACACTTCGCCTTTCTCGAGATCCCTCCAATCGTCCGCTATGTCGATGACTAATTCCTTCCAAACCGACGATGGTCGACTTAGAAGTTCTGATATTATTTCGGCGTCCCGTGCTCTCTCGGTATGTCGAAAAACTGAGTTTACGATTTCCTCAGAGTCTCGAACCGCTAGCAAAAGTTTTCGCAAATTTTCGACATTACGTTGAACGTCCTGAACTGTCGCGTTCTCGACTCTCCTAGTACTGACGACAATACGATTCTGCTGTTTGACATTCTCATATCCAGTGGCAAATGATCCCCTGCGACTAAATAAAAGATTTTCAGCAATGACACGCGCATGGGGATCAAAGTCTAAGTTGATTGGTTGTGCAACTATATGGCGATCGATAGTTAATAATGCTTCCGTCTTTTCAGCATCCGAAGGCGGTACCAACATAATCTCAGCATTCGCGGCGTTAGCTGTTGATGAATTATTTTGAGCGGCGGTGATCGCCACAATCGCAAAAAACATTAGACTACTAAATAAATAAAGTCGAATCGGCCGAATATAACGGGCCCGTTTGTTGTTCCGAAACTCTGCCGAAAGACGACCAGGTTTAAAAAATAAAGTGAACAACGATTTGAAAACGTACGAATCGACATCAAACAACTCTTTAACAAAATCACCAATTACTAGGAAAACCGAACGGTTATAATGTGTGTTCTTCTGCCCACATTGAGAACAGTACAACCCAGTCAACTCTGCCTTACAGTTATCGCAGGTAGCTACTACTTCAACTTCAGTGATTGGCTGTTCGTTCTCTGCACACATTAGGGAAAAGAGTTAATACGTATGGAAGTAGTGATGAAAGATTCGATATTGGAACTTAAATTGTAGGTACACACTTTGTGAGTTACTCCCTCTCGGAACGTATTATCACAATTCGTCGAATCAAATTAGAATATACTGTGACAAGTTGAACTAAAACTGTCTAGTGTCGAAGGTGTTGAATACCACAAAGTACTACCTAGTACTTCTAACTTCTGCCTATGCTATTCTCGCCGTGCTTCCTGTGTGGTCTGAGTCGGAATCTGAAGACGATTCGTTTCCATGGTTGTCAACCTTTGAAGTTGGCGAATTTGCTGAAACCTTCAATTCAAACCAGGAAGTAATCAAGTCGGGGAGAAAGCTGGCGCGACTACCGATAGGTGTACATTCTCTCGAAGAGGAACAGGAGGATGCGCCTGTGGTGTTAATCGGAATACACGGTTTCGGTGTACATGGTTACGAGTGGGTGTATCCTCTAGTAACTTTGGACTCTGAAAAGATTCATACCTTCTTTTATCGCTGGAACTCTCTGTATCCGCAATCTGAATCAAGGGAAATCTTGATAAAAAAAATTGACAACATTACCGACGATCGCCAAGCTCCTTTAGAAAAAGTTGTCCTCCTAGCTCACAGTTGTGGGGGTGTCCTAGCGATTTCTGCCATCAAGGAATTACGATCTGACATTCAATTCGAAATTCATACGATTGCAGCACCGTTAAATGGCCTGGGGATATTCACTGTTTGTGAACCACAAATCCCTGAAACCTTACCAGAAAATGTTGTAGTAAAGCAGTGGCGCACAACGCGATCTAAAGATAGTGTGTTTTGGATATTTGCTGAGGATCCACAAGTAGTATTTATCGATCCTAGCGAAACCGTTAGATTACCACCTTACCACCGTGGAGTTCGATTAGGACACGTTCGTTCAATTAGTTGGGTCGCCGAACAACTCGCTGGTGATCTGGTTGAGGAAGTTGATAGAAACGACGTACTTGCTGATTCGGAAACTCCGTAATTACTTTAACTGGTAACGTGTTGTTAAATTTCGACAAAATTTTTGAGTTAGCATGCTCGATACCCTTTTAGTTAACACACTGTATCAAAAGTGATCAGTTTCAAGTCAAAATACTACACCATTCTTGTCGTCGGGATTGCTTCTCTTTTCTTTGTTGGTCCCGTATGGTCTGAGTCCGAATCTGAATCTCTTGACGACTCATTTCCATGGTTGACAACATTTGAAGTCGGAGATTTCGCCGAAACTTACAAATCAAATCGCTTTGTTGTTAAATCTGGACGTCAACTCAGAAAACTTCCAGTAGGCTTACATTCGCTAGAAAAAGATCAAGAAGACACCCCAGTTGTGTTAATCGGAATACATGGGTACGGTGTGAGCGGTTATGAGTGGATTTATCCGTTCGTGACTTTAGATTCGGAGAATATTCACACTTTCTTCTTTCGTTGGAATTACCTAGGTAAGAACTCCAATGCACGCGAAATTATGCTTGAATCGATAGACGAAATTGTAGAAAGTCGCCAAGGCCCACTCGAGAAAATTGTCTTACTGACTCATAGTTGTGGTGGTGTGATGGCTATCTCAGCTATGGATGAGTTACGTTCGGATATTCCATTTGACCTGCATACTGTTGCATCACCTCTGAATGGTCTTGGTGTATTCACGGTCTGTAAACCTCGTATACCTAAAGTGGTTCCCGAAAACGTTACGGTTCATCAGTGGCGTACCACGCGTACAAAAGATAGTGTGTATTGGATCTTCACCAAAGACCCACAGGTTGTTTCAATCGAACCCAGTTCTGCGGTTAGACTACCACCTTATTATCGTGATGTACGTTTAGGTCACACACGTTCTCTCAGCTGGGTTGCCGAACAACTCGCGGGCACTTTTAGTGAAAATCATGAGACTGAACCAATCGCTCGTTCTGACGATCTCTAGTCGCTAGGTTTTCTAATTTCTCGGTCAGATTAGTGATCTGACCAGCGACAACGTGAATCACCTCCCCTTCCCGTTCGACAATTCCTTTTACCCGAATCAGTTCACCTTGTAGAATTTCCACTCGGTACTTATCCAACACCGATTTCCAAACCACCACGTTACTGTTGCCAGTTTCATCTTCAAGTAAGAGAAATAGAACTCCAGTACTCGAACTAGGTCGTTGCCGACAAGTAATCAATCCGGCAATATGGATCAGTTGTCCGGGACGTACGGTGAACAAATCTTCGGCGACAACACAACGACGAAACTCTGTGTCACTCCGTAATAATTGCATGGGATGATTCCCTAAGGTTAAACCTAAATAACTCAAGTCTGATACAAGATTTTCACCGACCGAGGGCAACGGCATGACTACGTCGGTGTGATAGGTTTCAGCAACATTGCAGCGACTAGATAACCCTGTTGGTCGTTCGATGCCGGCGGCATCCCAATGCGCTTGAAAGCGGTTACCTGAAATCGCACTGAGTGCCCCTGCGCGAGCTAGCGAAGTGATTTCATGATCACACAACTGAGCTCTTTTGGCAAGATCACTGATATCCCGATAAGGTTGATTTGCTTCTACTTTTACACCAACTTCTTTCCCTAATCCTTTGATTTGACGCAATCCCACTCGTATAGCACCTTGCGGACGAGCGTACCCGGGATTGTTTTTAGTGCTTCGCTCAAGACGGTAGTCCCAGCCACTAGTTTGGACATCAACCTCGCGTACTTCCAGTCCATGACGGACGGCATCTTGTATGATTTGTGACGGTGAGTAAAACCCCATCGGCAAACTGTTTAGCAGGCCACAGTAAAAAGCCGCAGCTTCATGCAGTTTCAACCAAGCTGAAATGTACACTAATAGCGCAAAACTTACTGCATGAGATTCCGGAAAACCATATTCACCAAACCCTTTAATCTGTTCAAAGATACGATCGGCAAACTCTCTTGGATGACCACGCTCTAACATACCTTTGACTAGCTTTTGTTGAAACTTCTCGAGTCCACCTTTCCGTCGCCAAGCAGCCATAGCCCGGCGAAGTTGATCCGCTTCGCCAGCAGTGAACCCCGCAGCAACCATCGATAATTCGATTACTTGCTCTTGAAAAATGGGGATTCCCAAGGTACGTTCAAGTACTTTACGTACGGCCTCATTCGAATAGGTAACTGGTTCTTTTTTCTCGCGGCGGCGTAGATAAGGATGAACCATTTTGCCTTGTATGGGACCTGGTCGCACAATCGCAACTTCAATGACCAAATCATAAAAACAGGCTGGTTTGAGACGAGGTAACATCGACATTTGTGCCCGCGACTCGACTTGAAAAACTCCAATGCTATCGGCATTTTGGAGCATCTTATAAGTTGCTTCATCTTGGGTTGGAATACTGCTCAACGTCAGTTTGCTCACTCCAGTTTGCTGGTTAAAACTATTCGCTAAATCCATCATTTTTCGAATAGCCGTGAGCATACCTAGACCTAAAACATCAACCTTGAGTAAACACAGTGCCTCTAAATCATCTTTATCCCATTGAATGACTGTTCTATCTGGCATAGCAGCATTTTCTATCGGAACTAATTCTGACAACGGACCTTGCGAAATCACAAACCCTCCAACATGCTGTGATAAATGCCGCGGAAATCCACGAATAGTCTGCACTAACTCAATAAATTGCTGGATTGTCTTCGTTTTACTGTTCACTCCAGCACTCCGCAACCTAGTCTCGAACTCAGTTGCGTTATCCCACCAAGCCATCGACTTAGCTAGTAAATCTACTAAATCCAAATCCAGACCTAAGGCTTTACCTACATCACGAATCGCACTACGAGAACGATAAGTAATCAATGTTGCCGCTAACGCCGCTCGCTCCCGTGTGTACTTTGAATAGATAAATTGAATCACTTCCTCGCGTCTTTCATGCTCGAAGTCGACATCAATATCCGGTGGTTCGTGCCGCTCTTTCGACACAAATCTCTCAAACAATACGTGAATACGATCTGGATCTACATTAGTGATATGTAAACAGTAGCAAACTGCGGAATTTGCTGCTGAGCCCCTACCCTGACACAAAATATTTCGGTCCCGCGCAAAACGAACTACATCATACACCGTAAGAAAGTAATACTCGTACTGTAGTTCTGCGATTAATTGCAGTTCCTTTTCAATTAACTGTTCGACCTCATTAGGTATTCCTTGTGGCCAACGTAATCTCGCACCTTCATAAGTGAGTTGTCGTAGATATTGCGATGCGGTTAGACCTTGAGGTACTAACTCGGATGGATATTCATACCGTAACAAATCCAACGAAAAATCGCAAGTACGAGCGATCTTGACAGATTCTTGTAGTAACTCTTCGGCATACAGTTGCTTCAAAACTTGATACGGCCGTAAATGATGTTCAGCATTAGGGTATGCCTCTTTACCTAATTGTGCAACCGTCGTTCCGAGTCGTATCGCCGTCAGCGTGTCTTGCAACGGTTTGCGCTCGGCGATATGCATACGTACGGCATTACTAGCAACAATAGGTAATGCAAACTGCATCGACAAAGTGAGAGTATTTGCAGTCTGATTCAAATCACGGTCAGTTAAAAATAATTCCAATGCCAACCATAAATGTGAGATTCGTTCTCGAAGTTTTTGCCCTTGCTGTAACAACCGTTCAAGTGGCAATTCCCGCGGTATCCATAAAACGAAACATTCCTTGGTCGCCTCCCCTAGATCAGTCAAATGCAACTCATACTGACCTTTCCCCGACCGTCTTCTTCCCATTGTGATTAAAGTTGAAAGTTGTGCATACGCGTGCCGCGTAGGCGCTATTATTACGAGGTCTAAAAAATCGTTTTCTGCTGTATCCAGGACTCGAAATTCTGAACCAACAATAAGTTTGATACCAGATTGTTTAGCAGCGACATGTGCTTTGACGATACCGGACAACGAACATTCGTCGGTAATTGCTATCGCTTCGTATCCTAACTTCTTAGCTTGGATAACAAGTTCTTCCGGATGAGACGCACCATGTAAAAAGGAATAATTGCTCTTACAGTGTAACTCAGCAAAAGCCACACAATCCATTGCCTTATTGTCGTTCGCTTTAGGAAAAATAGCCATGATGCAGCCACTTCTCACCGTCCTGATATAACCAACATAAAGAACCGTTTTCGTGTCTACCGACAAAATAGTCACGAGCACATTGTTCGCCCCACCAACCACTTTGAATACGTACTGGTCCGTTCAAAATTAAAAATTTTTGTCGCTTAATCGGAACAGGGTGTTCCAATAACCATAGTGGCCGAGTTTCCGTAGTATTTGGTTGTAGCGCTTGCTTTTCGCTCTTCTTTAAAGCACCTGATTCTTGGGTAACCGACCAGGCGAACTCAGGACGATGATCGTCCACACTACGTAAAAATTGCCACGATTTTGGTCCTAAACGCGCGCTTAAGCGATCTAATAAATCACTCGGTAATACTGGTTTAACTTCATAATCTCCTAATAAATCTTTCTCAATCGGGCCAGCTTGATGTAAAGAATCCACCCGTAACGCTTGCAGACTTATTGACATCACTTCTGGTGGTAGTTCGGCCTCCTCCAAAGCCATCTTGGAGAGTTCCAAAATTGCTCCTTCTTCAATCCGAGGGTGAGCAAAATAACAAGGTAGCGTGATTCCCCCTGCTTTAAATGGACTTAATCGCCACTGGATTTCCACAACCCCTAAATGTCGCGCGCGCAACCAATTCACTAACTCAGTAAGCAATTGTTGCATGGATGGATATAACGATGGTTTGTCTCTTACTGGCTCAATAAAGTGCAATTCAGAGATAAATTTTTGCGCGGGCTGAACGTATTGCTGCGATTCCGAACGTTCTCCTTTAAGCAGTGCTAGATAATTCAGTAACTGAGTAGAAAAACGTTTGCTTAGTTCATACCGAGGTAGATCTAATAAATCATCAAAGATGCGTATCCCCATATTGAATAAACGTTCAATCTCGAGCGGTTTAAGCTCGGCATATTGCAAACTCAATGGCCGTAAACTTTGCTCTACCTGTTGCCTAAGAACGTCTTCAACTGGATAAGGTGGTAGCTGTTGGACAACTCTGGCATGGGCGAGAACTCGCGCCACCGATGGGATATGAGCAACACCGAGGTGTACTTCATGCCCCATCTTTTTAAAGGTATGGTTCAACTGACGCATGATTTGGTAAAGACCACCAAACAATCGGAGACTACCAGCTACTTCTAACATAAGATCGGGAGGGAAAGCAAGACTAACACGCGGTGTCCACTGGTAAGCAATAGGAACTAATCTCTTCAAATACTGCTGTTCTTGTTCAGCTTCGTGGGTATAGTGAACCAGATCGGGTACAACGCTTGTTGCAGTAGCTAAACTACTGTGCAATCTCACCCCAGCTTGAGTTGCTTTGGTATTCATCAAACACACTTTTTGATTCTTGACAAGAACTGTTGGTTGATGTTTTGCTGCTGTACTTGTCCGTTGAAATCTTTCGATCCCCAGCTGGGGTAAATGGACGCATAACCAAAGCATTACGGGTTCTCCTTATTTCTCAGTTCGCGCCACTGCTGCCACCGTGCTGTTAAATATTCACGTGTTAACTCAGCTGGCTGCCACAACAACGGTAAGTGAATATTGTTAACCTGCCACCCGCCTTTACGTTTCAAAATCGAAAGCGTGATTTCATCTTTGGGTGAAACTGTTTTGCTCTCAATGCAAAGTCTCAGTTCGGCTGGCGAAAATTGCTTGGTTGCGCGTAACGGACGAAAAAGTATGGTGCAGACCCGACCTTCTTTCGCACGCGTCTGAATGCGGCGAAGTTGCTTGGAATCAAGTTCTTCTTCGCTTAACCAAAGTAGTGCTGCGCTACAACTGCCTGATTCCAGTATTTTTTCCGTTGCCCATAAAGCTTCTTTATGGTTTTGTGGATGGACAAGCAGTACCCGATTGACATCAATCTCTAGCGTTTTCAGTGCTGGTGAATAAGGAATAAAAGGAGGGTTTACCCAGACAATCCAACGAGTCTCTGCTGCAAGTAGGCTACGTAATCCTGGTATCAGTAACCGTAATTCCCCACAGCCATATTTTTCAAAGAAAACTTCCACCAGCGCGTCTCGCGGCCAACCGCCCCCGTACAGCAGGCGATCCAAATTTTTGAATCCGGTCGGAATACCGGTTACTGAGCGATGATCAACACTATGTTCTAGATCGCGCGCACGCCAAATAACTTTATCATTGATAAGAGGTTGAATACTCAATATTACTAGCGCTTATAAATGAACAAATCAATATTGTATACATATTTATAGTTTTATGTATATCCAACCAAAAATTAAATGAAATCTTGCGCTAGGTCAATTCAATACTGACGATACGATAGAGAGCGATTAGAAAACGTAGTATTTCCATTCGAATAAAATCTGTACATTTCTCCTTTACGAGTTCTTTTATTACGATGAAAAAAATTACCTTAACCACCATACTCCTCTGCTTAGTTGTAGCGTTCGGATTCACGCTCTATTTTCTGACCCCGAAATCGGTAGAGAACGATTACGTAGTAACCGATGACCTAGTAAACACTGAAGATTCGGGAACTGTAAATGACCTCAGTCAAACTTCCCGAGTAGTCCCAGAAATCGCTCTTGAAAACGCTAAACCCGAAGGAGTAAATGCCAAAAAACAGACAGTGCCCACAGTCACGGAAGCTGGTCTCGTACTAACACAGTTTCACGGAGAAATGACGAAAGTCCCCTATGAGAGAAAACCCGTTACCGTATCCGACCCCATGCACAAGTGGTTGAAGACTTCTGTAGAAAATTTCGAAGTCCCCCCCTTGACCGAAACTGACAATCCTAGAGACTGGTTCTATGGGTGGATTGAAATGCAGCCCACACATATTGACCTCGCTGCACAATCCATCTTTCAAGATCAACGATTTGAAATCTTACCTGGATATACCACACTGCGACGAGCTCGATTACCAAGGGATCAAGAATCACTGGGAAAAATTCTTTCTCATGAAGCCGTAGTCGGTATTGGGAACCAACCAAAAACACAGAAAATTGACACAGTTCTGAGTACAAAGGTAGCAAACAACGAAGTCTCAGACAAACTCGACATATTTATTACCCTTATGTCTGAAAGGTATACGTCTACATGGACGAACCAATTAGAAGTACTTAACGTTGAGGTCGGCTCGTGGGATCCTACCGTCCGTGTTCTCGTTGCGACGACCTATCCCGAACACTTGAACAAGCTTGCCGCGTTAGACTTCGTTCAGTCTATAGAAGAAGTAGGTACAGTTGAAGTTATGCTTGAGTCTGCAACTGCCGTAAATAGTTCAGCTGCGGTCCGAACTCATTCGGGGATTGCAGGTGAATTTACGGGTATAACTGGTGAAGACATCGTTATAGGAGTGATGGATAGTGGCCTGAATGTACGCCACCTCGATATTCGCGAAAATCGTACAAGTATTTGCGGTGAATCGTTCGCCTATCTATCTAATGGCGAACCTGATGCAGAAGATCTTTGGGTTGACTTCGGTGGACATGGTACTCACGTCACCGGAATAATTGCCGGTAATGGCTTTAATGACTCCAGCCGTGCTGGGGCAGCACCCGGAGTTCAACATATTCGGATTGCTAAGATTTTTACAAAAGATGCTGCTGGTGCAACTGAAGATGCTGTGTTTAACGGTATTGACTATTTAACTAGAGAAACAGCTTGTGAATGGGAGGGGGTTGAGTCCGAGAGTCTACGTCCGCACATCATAAATGCAAGTTTAGGACGTCCCACAAACACCAGTCGAGGGTTGGACCCGAGTTCTCGAAAAATTGATTGGGCTGTATGGACTCATCGACAGCTATTTGTTATTTCTATGGGGAATTTTGGTTCGGCTGCTTACGGAGGAATAGCAGCGGCCAAAAACTCGCTAGCTGTTGGAAATGCTAGAGATGGAAGCGTACCTTGGTTGAGCTCAAGTTGGGGACCATTTGCAGATGGTCGCTTTGGACCTAATGTGACTGCGGTGGGTACAGATGTAAACTCCGCTCTAGGTGATGGGAGTAAATCAGAATATACAGAGAATAGTGGGACAAGTATGTCTTCACCCCACGTTGCGGGAATGGCTGCTCTACTCATGCAAGCTGTGCCGGACTTTCGCGATGAACCTCAATTAGTTCGCGCACAGCTAATGGCGACTGCAATTAAACCCCAAGCGTGGTTGGCTCACGATAATTTTTTTGATCGGAATAACGTTCGTGACGATCTAGGTGATCAAAGTGTTTTTACCAGTAACCGCGGTATGGGTTTTGTGTCGACTCGAACTCTGATTACACAACAAGCAGATAATGGATGGACCACCGGAAGTGCATTGTCGGAACTTGAAAATGACGAGTATGCATACATCGAAATTGAAGTTGCAGAGGACACTGAGAGATTAGACATCGTGGCCGCATGGGACGAGCCACCTGCTGACAATGTCGGTTCAACAGTTATGGCTGACATTGATCTCTATTTCGGACCGAATGATGACTGTGATCCTAAGGAATGTGGTACTCACTCGTCGACCTCGGGGATCGACAACTTGGAATACCTCATAATCGACAACCCTGAGCCAGGAACTCATCGAATTTCTGTAATTCCAGAAAGCATCTATCTTCACGAACCACGAGTAGGAGTAGCGTGGAAAGCTATCACGGGTAGTGTCACCCCTCAACTAGCTCTCACAACGACCAATACCTCAGTTGACACACGAGGTGTGAGACGACCAGAATTAGATCTTGAAGTTTCTGTTGATTCCTATGTTTCGACTGGGACTGTAATCTACATGGGGTGTCGAGATGAACCGCACGAACACTGTGAATACTGGTTTGATGACTCACCTCGATGGCAACCTGGTAGTTATATTGAGCGTGAAGACGGGACGCAGCAAGACATTTCTGGAAATTGGATTGGTTATCCGCTCTTTCTCGGTGAAGTAGCTCCAGACAGCCCCATCAATCTACATCTAATCTTTCCGCCAATCATGGCCGAAGGAGATCATCAACTTTACATGGGAGTGAAATCATCTAATGCATACGCAGATGTACTAGGAGTCGATGTCGTCGTTGAAGATGCTGGACTACCTGAACTCAAGACACGCGCGACGAACGACGATCAACATACCGCAATCGAACTCACTGGGGAATCTGGTTCATTGGAAGTAGATTTAGCAACTGCGTCGCTAGAACCAGGTGAAATTTGGATGTTTTATGGAATCAACTTTTGGTTTTACCTTAATCAAGGATTAAGTACTCCGAACTTTATTGTTAACCATATCCAAGGAATACGACCTGCCCGCAGTGTCTGGTATTCCTTTGAATCCCCTACTCCTCAACGTCTATCTCTCACGGTTTCTGATACTGTTGCAGATCTCCATGAAGCTAGAATTTACGTTTTCGTTTCACCCACGGATTCCATTGTAAATCATGGTTACGTTGGTGGCACTACTAGCAATAATATTGAATTTTTCGTGGCACCCAATCGAAAATATTACATTTGGGTTGGCTCGTCTAACTTTACATCGGGACCACGATTTACTTTAAACTGGAGTACACATGATGCTATTCCTACGAATGACAACTTTGAGAATCGTATGGCTATCAGCGACGAATCTGGTGAAGTTGCTGGCGATAATTCCTTTGCTACTACGGAAAGAGCGGAACCAGCAGCTCACTCTGCCGTTGCGTCGGTATGGTATGAATGGACAGCACCCGCCGATGGAACCTCTGAATACTATGAGTTCAGCGTTGACCCTGACACAGCTGGAGGTGGTCTATTTGCGATGGTCTACGAGGGCTCATCGTTATCAAACCTTCGGTTAGTGTCCGACACATCAACGCAAACTGGTTCCAGTTCCGGTGCTGTCGTTCCAGTAGAAGCAGGAGCTAGTTATCACATCTGTGTTGCGTCAGTAGGGACTTCTCGACAAGGAACTTATCGTCTGCAGTGGGAGGCTTCAGATAGTACACCTCTTATTCTTAACGATATGTACGCCAATGCACAGACAATCACTGGTAGTTCCGGTACAGCGTCCCTTAGTCCACTTGGTACGGGTACCAGTCGCAGTAATGCCTCACAACGGACAATCGAACCCGATGAACCGCAAGCTGTAACGTCACATTCACAATGGTGGAAGTGGTCAGCTCCAGAGACAGATACGTTTACCTGGAGACTACACAGTAGTATTTTGAATGAACTAAGCATATTCACCGGTGCTAGTTTAGGTGAGCTCTCCCTGGTTGCTCAAGGGCGAGAAATCGTATTCGAGGCTACCGCCGATACCGAATATAGCATCGCATTACATCGACGACCAGGTTTTGATCATACTGTTGATCGCTCTGGAAACTCCATTCGTTTCGGACCAACACCTGACAATGATAGAATCGAAGATGCGTCAAGTTCGACCTTGTCTGGAACTTCTGGATCTATTACGATGTCATTGGAATATGCAACCACTACCCGAGATGAATCAGTATCTGGAGGGATTCAAGCTTCGGGTGTCTATCGTTCAGTATGGGGTCAATGGACTGCACCAAGCGGCGTAACTGGTTGGATGGTTTTTGAACTTGAGGATCGATCAACAGCTGGTTTGCTATCCGATGATGACATGCATTTCTTAGGAATTTACAAATGGAATGCTACCGACAGCGAATATGATCTAGTAACCTCCACTGATCGATCCTACATTATTGGTGGACGTCCTCACGCGTATTTTGAACCTGAACCCGGCCAAGAGTACTTGGTTCAAATCGCGTTAAGAAATAACGGTACTGCTTTTAACGGTAGTCAATTGGAAGTTACATTTTACTGGGAACAGACAGATGCGCCGGCCTGGCTCGTATGGGACGAAACTGCATACGAAATTGGTTCACCGACCGGAGACGACATTCTCGAATTGACAGACCCTGCTTATACAACTTATTTAGGGGGTAGTCAAGATAAACTTGTTCTAGAAGTATCTGACGGTTTATTGGTTCTTGGAATGGAACCGGGTTATGAGAATTTTGAATTGCTCGACCACAACCTTACTGAAGATATTGAGGGAGATCCTTTGAGTGATGTACTCGTCGGCGAAGCTAGATGGTGGAGTCAAGCACGGCAGGTAATGTATGTCGCTCATCCGACGAATTTTGGTGTCGTTGAAGGTGCTATTCAAGCAGAACAAAGTGCGGCAATATGCACAGTTAGTGATGACTTTTCGGTCACCCCCACTCAGGTAATAGGGCATCCTCGGGGGCAATTTCTCTATAAAGTCGGCGATAGTACCATTGCTACCTATCGCATCGATGGACCCTGCGAACTCACCTTGCTGCAGGTGATTTCGTCAGCAGCAAGTGACCATTCATTGCATGAACGAGAAGAAAATCTCGCAGGTTTATCGCAAGTCGCTATGACTCCAAACGGAATTTTCATTTTTGGATTGTCTGACGAGTACTTGCTGTCGTTTACAGTGAATGGTGCAGACGGTACGATATCTAAGACTGGCGAACTCCTCATTGCTGAATGGTTAGAGGACGAAGTACCACTCTCGAGCGAACAGGCATTCTTTGACAACGCGCGGCTTACAACAGATCATACTGGACAATTCTTGTTTACGGTCGGTTTTCGTACCCCTAGTGTGGTTGTCTCAAGCATTTCTGATCCAGCTAATCCAGTAGCCTTAGATGCGGTAACGGACTTCTTTTTGGGATCCGGTGTGTTTTTCCCTAGCCACGTGCATAAACCTTACTTCTTTCAAGATGGAGGATGGCAACGGGGTTCTTGTGTCGCCGAAGCACGTCACAATAACTTATTCACTGGTATGGATGTCTTTTGTCTTACCCAGTACTATTCCATCATTTGGGACGCAACTGAAAGCGATCTGTACATTTCCGATTGGGCGTCTTCAATACAACCTGATCGGTATGGAAATGAAGTTCCAAACTTATTTGATATCAGAGAACTCTATTTGGCTCAGTCCACTCGTGGCGACGATCAAATTGTCTCGTTAAATGAATGGATCGATACCGTGCATCTGTTCAAACGAGTCAGCGGTACCAATGACCCTGCCATCAATCTATCCGCCGTATATGAAGACTATATT
Source organism: Gammaproteobacteria bacterium (assembly GCA_009845835.1). GTDB lineage: Bacteria > Pseudomonadota > Gammaproteobacteria > Pseudomonadales > Azotimanducaceae > Bin55. The sequence goes on from VXYV01000062.1 coordinate 65,519, forward strand.
GTAAGATTAGTAGCCCTCGATGTCGACTCAGGTACGATCAATTTGGGAAGTAAAGCAATCACGGCATGCGAGGCCATCTCCAATACTGAAATTGATGGAGTTACTTATACCGTCGAAAGTTCGAAATGGCAAACAAGAACTGCTTTGGGAGAAGATTGGACTGATGTTTCTGGTACAGTCAGAGACGACAATCAACTTTGTCCGTACGATCCCACAGACACTGCTGATTACCGACTTGTTTTAGAAGTTGTAATCGATAGTGAACCGAGTTCGAATTATTCCAGCGAGATCTTGGCCGAAACTGGGAACTAGTAGTTAAGCGATAGACCTTAAAAACACTGAAACCGCGTGATGTGAAATCAATCACGCGGTTTCTCTTTTTATTTAATAACTTGAGGACCAACTAATTCATTAGTTCAAGAGCTTTCTACTGCGAAACCGATTCTGTCAATGGATGGGAAACAATCGGTACTTTGGGTTTGTCTCCCGCTGTATCTGCTAAACTGATTTCTTCTAACAACAGCGAAGGGGTAACGACTCCTATCAGAGGAATACCTGACTTACCACCACCGATTCCCCTACCAACCGATATGTTGTAGGTGTGCATATCTGCCGATACTGCGACGATATCTTTGAGTTGTTTGTCGACAAAAGAAGAAAACGACATTGGTAATACCGCAATTTCAGTGCCATCGGGATATACTTTATAGGCTTGTAAAGTTGGGGTTACCATGAGTCCTCCACCTTGACCGGGCCCACCGAAAAAATTACCGAGAGACATCTCGGAATAGTTTGCGAGTCGGTGAATAACAAGCCCGTAGTCGTATCCTTCGTCGTCTACCAGTTGCAGTAACTCGTCATGTAACTCATCTTGTGACATTGATTCGGAAGTTTCGACGATTAAATTCCCTGGCATGGGTTGCCCTCGCCGATTACTCCCACTACTCTTATCAATACCCTTGATTGGATTTCGTGTCGTTAATAAAGTTTGTAATTTACCATCAATCACGAGATCAGTTCGACGTGAAGGTACACCTTCAATATCAACGTGATAACTACCTAAAAGCGGTACTCCTTCGTACTCTTGTAAGGTTGGATCATTGATTAGACCTAAAAATCGCGCGAAGACCCTGTTACCAATTCGTTCAACAAATGGATTGTTCTGACGTTGTATCCCTCGATATGCATTTACACCGGGTGGAAATGCAGTGACTCGTCGGCCAATCGTTTGTACGATTAATTCGGCGCTGGCTTGATCAGCAAAAATCGCCGGACCGGTGTAGGCATCAAGGGTTTCGGCATCTTTTAGTTCCACTACCCTAGCTATAAGAACTTGATGATCTTGTTCAAGAATTTCCTTAGCGGGAAGATCAGCACAATCGTACGCATACGTTGAACTAAAGTCACTGACCGCGCGACCGTCGGAAGCTTGCGCCGATGCTTCAGATTGGATCGAACATAGATTTGCGGTGACCCGATGCGAATTCCCGTCTGAATCAAGATATATACGTTCCGTTGTAACTACACGACCCATCGTGACATTTTCGCGTAATTCAGCGTTTCCAGTAAACACATCCGATAATTCGAGCGTGAGATCGTGTAGTTCTTGATAATCCAAACTTGGAACAACTTCATCGGACTCGTAGATGAATGCTTCCTCTTCATTGAAATCATTCGGTCGAACAATTTCTGCTTGACTTTCAAGCATGGAAGACTTACCCGATAGTGCACTGATTGCACTCTTATATTCTTGATCCGTTAGCTGCCAGATCACTCTTCTTAACTCATCGTAGGAATCGTTCAAAGGTAACGTATTCGTCGCGCCGAATGAGCCTCCATAAGCGAAGTACTTTGTGTTATCGAGTACACGATCGCCAACTCTCACAGAGACGTCAAGATAACGAACCCGACTCGACGATTCAGCAACCTTAGCGCCGCCAGAGGCGCGGATCGAGGTCGTATTCCGGTCAATTACGGTATACGAAATGAAGTATGGTGCTGGTTCTTCGTCAAGTTGTAAGTCAGTCAACGAACGTTCCATCTCATCCTGCAGTGCTTGCAACAGCACATCATTGTCGTTTGATTGCGCGAATCCGACAATGGCAGAAAATGCGATACCTAACCAAACGTAAAGTTGAAATTTTTTCATGATAACTCCTTAATGTTGGTGAGAGTGTTGATGAATTGACCGATCTGCGGGTGGCCGAACCGGGGATGGCAGAATGGGCGGTAAGTCGCGCGAGCTGTCCGCTTTTTGCACTTCAATCTGCGAAACCAAAATAGCTGGCGATACAGTCGAAACCGGAACCCAACCAGATTCAGCACCACACATTCCATTAAAAATTCCAATTTCGGTCGAGGCGTGTTCAACTCGACTAAAAGTTGTCAATGGTGTGCCAATCATGTTACCACCGCGAACGACTTCTTTGGTACCATCAGGATACAATTTATACATGAGAACTGGACTCACATTGAAAGCATTGGGCATGAATCGACCAGTAAAAGTAAATCCACCCTGAATGTCGTCAAAAATCAACCCGTATTCTTTACCTTGCTCTTGAGCTCGTGCGATCAACATTTCTTCTAATTCTTCTGGACTGACTTTATCTTCCACTTCAATAAACATATTGGATTGGCGGGCCACAATTAAATTCGACCCATTACTCTTGCGTCCGTGTCCGTTAGACACGGGAAAGCCCTCAATCGGAGACCGAGACATCAAGAATCCTTTCAGAATCCCACGATCAACGATAACTACACGTTGAGCCTTGACACCTTCATTGTCATATTCATAGTCGCCAACTAACTGAGCGCCTTCAAATTCACGTATGGTTGGATCGAAAATAACAGAAAAAGTCTCTGGTAAAACGTACTCGCCAATTTTGTCTTTAAAAGTTTGTCCATCGTCGTCGGACTTCTGGCGATGTCCCTCTAAACGATGTCCCAGAATTTCGTGAAAAAACACACCCGAAGCTCGTCCTGAAAGAATTGCAGGTCCTGTGTAAGGATCAACAAGTGGCGAATCTCGAAGAGCTTTTAAATCCTTTATGAGTTTGTCTACATCAGCAAGAATTTTGCTATCCTGAGAAAACAGAACGTCTTGCGAATCTCCTTGATAAGTGATGGATTTTGTCAAGACCATCCCATCATCAGCTTTAGCTGAAGCAGTAATTACGAGATTGAAGTACGCTTCAGACACTTTGATTCGAGAACCTTCTGTATTGACTAGCCATCGAGATTCGATTCTCGCGCGTACTGAACCAGAGTTTGCTTGAATATGATCGGCAACAGAAAACTGTTCTGTATAAAGTTCGATTTTTTGTTTAAGCAAATCTTCATCAACAATTAAATCAATAGTCGGAGTCATATAAGTTTCTTTGGGAGCTGGTGAAAAATCACCGGATTTATCCTCCTTTTCAACCTGACTCTGTACTGTCGTCTTAACATTCTGATAGTCCTTGATGGCTTGTTTGTATTCCTGATCGGTACGTAACCACAGTGCCGAACGAAGTGCATCAGGATTCTCTAACGGAAATTCACCAAAATTTCCAGAAACATTAAACGAGCTTGTTGGATGTGTGTTATCTAATTGAAAATCACCAACCCGTAAGTCGATGTAGATTCCATTGTTGTGACTCTGATTCACGCCGGTAACTTCACCGAAAGATGCTTGTACATTTACAGATTCCTCCTGGGTTACTTCGTAACTGGTAAAGTACGGTGGAACCTCCTGATTCTGTAGAGCGTCGAAATTTCGCATCAATTCGTCATGCATGACCTCCAAGATTGTGGTGTCATCTTCATCGGCGTGCAAGACCGAAGTTAAAATCAAAGTAGCAGCAAGCAAAATTACGATTTGTCTGTGCATAAGAGTTATCTACCTCTTTTTGTAGGTTAAAAGTTAGAATGAAGTTCTCAAGAGAACCGATAAATTATTGCTCAGTAGTTGGTCGAACTCTCCAATAACGGATGTGGTACGATAGGTAGTTTTGGCTTATCTCCTCCAGCATCGGATAGTTCAATCTCTTCGATCAGTAACGCTGGTGTTACTACACCTACGAAGGATGGATTCAATGCCCCTACTGCAAATATATTCGATAAACTAAATAATGCTATTGTACTTTGAAACGTGATAGGAACATTAAACGCAGACTCCACGTTTGAAACTGCTACGATGTCGCGGAGAACAGAGTCATTGACATTGGCGAATGTAGCTGGTAAGATCGGTACTTCACTACCATCGGGATAGATTTTGAACGCTTCAAGCGTCGGAAAAACATTGAGTGAGCCGGCCATTGCACCTTGTACCGCTGACATCATTGTGTTAAAATCAGGTGCTAATTCGTCTGGGTTTTGAATTCGGCGAACTATTATTCCGAAATCTTCACCGCTGTCGTCCGCTAGTTCCAGCAACAGCTCGATAAGTTCGTCACGACTGGAGGTTTCGGTCGAGGTAACCAGTAAGTTACCGGGTAATGCACCAGATTGTAAACGGTTGCTCCCAGTACTCTGAGTCATATCTTCGACAGGAACTCGTGTTGTCAATAGAGTTTTTAACTCGCCATCTTGGATTAATTCCGTTCGGCGTGCTGGCATTCCTTCGGCATCCACAATGTAACTTCCTAGCAAGGCAGCGTCATTAAAGGATGTCAGTAACGGATCGTTCGCCAGACTTAAAAATTTAGGAAAGACTCGACGTCCCACTTTACCTTCAAACGGATTCTCGGGAAACTGTGCAAATCCCATCATCTGGGCATCGGCTACCAGTTCTGGACGCGCCGATAATCGGCTCAATAACATCTGCACTAGAAAATCTGCAGTAGCGCGATCCTCAAACAATACCGGTCCTGCATAAGACTCCAATTCTTCAGCGTCCTGCAAACTATCTAAGCTAGCCATGAATAAAGTCTGCGATGCGATTAATTTATCGATATTGGGTAAAAGCTCGCAGGTTTCGGCATAGGACGTATTTACGTCTTTTATGATACGCCCGTTTGGTAATTGCAAAGAAGCATGCGTTTGCAGTGTACAACTTCGACTGACGACTCGATGAAAGTTTTCCTGCGAGTCCAAATACGTTCGGGCAGTTTGAAAGAACGTGCCCGTTGTCGACGATGTTTGAATAGCAGTGTCTCCTAACGCGACTCCCGATAACTTTATCACTCGATCGCTTAAAGTTTCATAATCAAAATCTAACACTTGTGCAAAGTTCGGGTCTTCAAACTTAAACTGTTCTTCGGTAGAAAAGTCTGCTAAAGTCTTTTCCTCCGTCCTGCTTTTGAGCGCGGTTTTCTTCGAGGCCAAGGTACTAACCGCTTCTTTGTATGCTATATCGGTCGCCTGCCAAATCACGCGCCGCAATTCGTCATAGGAATCGGTAACTGGCAGATTGCTTGTGTATACCATCAGCCCGGGAGCACCGAAATTACTATTATCTAAGTTGGCGTTGCCCACTCTAATCGAAACGGACAGCAATCGTTGAGTCAATGCGTTCTCTGTGGTTACTGCCCCTAGAACAGCCGTGACAGATGATGAATGAGCTTCATTGACAGCATAGGAAATGAAGTACGGTTTAGGTTCGTCTTCCAGCTGTAGTTCACTTAACGACCGCGCTAATTCATCTTTTAAGGCATTCACTAAAACATCTTGTGATTCTTGACTGTAAACATAGAAGCCAATCGACAATCCTAAACAAACAACAACAAGTGATTGAAATCGCATGATAAGCCCTCTAGTGTTGTCTAATGGTGCGATCGGCCGGCGGGCGAACCGGGGATGGAAGTATGGGTGGAATATTTCGCGATTGATCGGCGCGTTGAACTTCTATTTGAGAAACTAAGATTGAAGGTGCGACGGTCGACACTGGAATCCACCCGGATTCCGCACCACACATTCCGTCGAATATAGCAATTTCAGTGGATGCCTGTTCGACGCGACTAAAGGTGGTTAACGGTGTTCCAATTAAATTTACCCCGCGGATGAGTTCTCGTGTACCGTCGGTGTAAATCTTGTAAACAAGAACTGGTAGTACACTGTAGGCATTTGGACCGAAACGTCCAGTGTTGGTAAACCCGCCCTGAATATCGTCGACATAAAGACCGTATTCTTTACCTTGTTCAGTCACTCGATCAATCAATAATTGCTCCAATTCTTCTGGACTTACCGCGTTTTCTACTTCGACAAACATATTCGACTGCCTAGGGACAATCACATTGGCGTCAACACTCTTCCGACCATGTCCATTCGAGGAAGGAAAACCTTCAATAGGAGTTCTAGACATCAAAAATTGTTTTAGGACACCGCGCTCTACGACAACAACTCGTTGTGCTTTAACTCCTTCACTATCAAATCGGTAATCACCCGCGAGCTGTGCGTTGCCATAATGGGTAATCGTCGGATCAAAAATGATCGAAAAATTATCAGGCAGAATCGCTTCGCCAAGCTTATCTTTAAAGGTCTGTCCTTCATCTACATGTTTCTGTCTGTGTCCCTCCAATCGATGACCCAAAATTTCATGAAAGAATACCCCCGAAGCTCGACCAGATAAGATTGCCGGTCCTTCAAATGGTTCAGCTAACGGCGCATCTCGTAAAGCTTCCAGGTCAACGATCAGTTGATTTGTATCTGCAAGTATTTTTTCGTCAATAAAAGCGACCTCCAGAGAATCGCCTTGATAAATTAAGGTTCGTTGTAAAATCATCCCGTCCTCGGCTTTTGCCGAAGCGCTAATGGAAATATAGTAAAGAGAAGTAACGTCTTTAATGCGACTACCATCGGTATTAACGTACCATCGAGTTTCGATCGTTTGAGAGATACTTACATCGTTTGAAAGGATGTGTTCTGCGCCCGAGAACGATGCAGTGTATTGCTTTACTTTGCTGCGTAAGAGATCGCCGTTATCCTCAAAATTTATCGCCGGTGCTATATAAGTTTCGGCGGGTGCACTAGAGAAATCACCCGACTGATCGTCTTCTTCGACTTGCGACTGCATCGCAGACAATACATTAGCGTAATCGTTTATTGCTTGTTTGTAAGCTTTATCAGTTTCTAACCATAGTACAGTACGTAAAGCATCAGCGTTATCTAGGGGTATTCCTGACGAGTCTAATTCCGCAAGAATCCCACCGAATCCAAAACCACTCATCGGTACTGGATGAGTGTTATCTAACTCAAAACTACCTACTCGCACTTCTGAATACAACCTGTTCACGCGATTACGATTCTCGACGAATACCTGTCCAAAACTACCATTGACGGTTAAACTGTCTTCTTGCGAAATTTTGTAACTAACAAAATACGGTGGTTGCTCTTCTGTTTGCAGGATTGTGTAAGATCGTTCTAGTTCGTCAAACATCACCGTTAAGACCTCGTCGTCTTCTTCACCGTAAAGTGACGTGCCGGCAAGCAGAGTCGAAATGCATAATGCAAGAAAATATATCAGATAAGTATTTTCAGGACTCATGGGTATCAGTGTGGGTAACAGATAGGGGGTGAATTATTTTATCGAAATCATTACAAGGATTCGACTTCTCGATATCTAACTAGTGTCAAGTAAACGGCATGACGATTAAGAATCAAGAAAAACAGCTTTGGATACCGTCGCAAACTCTTCTCGACACTTGTCACTTGACTCGATTTGCAAAGCAAATCGAGTTTGATTCGCGAAATTATTGGCAATTGCACAAATGGTCGGTGGAAAATCGTGAATCTTTCTGGAATTACGTTTGGGATTATGCGAAAGTCATAGGTACTCGAGGTGATCAAACGCTGACAAATGGCGAAGACATGTTGCACAGTGAATGGTTTCCCAATGCAAAATTGAATTTTGCTGAAAACCTTCTTTGGAAGTCAGACGATCAACCCGCAATTATTACGGTTCAAGAAGGTGATCGCAGGACCGTCATTTCCTACCGAGAACTGCAAACCAAAGTTGCCCAATTTGCTTCAATGTTGTCGCAACACGGTATTCAAACACACGATCGTGTCGCGGTCTACCTACCTAATATAGCTGAGACTGTAGTCGCGATGTTAGCAACGACAAGTCTGGGAGCGATCTGGTCGTCGTGTTCACCCGACTTTGGTTTTCAAGGTGCATTGGATCGATTTAGCCAGATTCATCCCAAAGTCCTGATTGCGTGCGAAGGATACTTTTACAACGGAAAATACTTTGATGTTTCATCGAACGTGCAAAAATTACATCGCGCGATACCCTCTGTTGAACAAGTATTGACTTTGAATTTGAGCACAAATTCTCGTGACGATTTCGATCGCGCTTGGGAACAACACACCACGGGATCAAATGATTTCAAAAGATTTCCCTTCAATCATCCGCTGTACATCATGTTTTCATCCGGTACAACTGGTAAACCAAAATGTATCGTGCATGGCGCAGGTGGAACTTTGCTACAGCACTTGAAGGAACATCAATTACACACCAACATTAATGGTAGTTCACGCGTTTTTTTCTTCACTACCTGTGGTTGGATGATGTGGAATTGGTTAGTTTCAGTCTTAGCTAGTGGGGCTACCATGATTTTGTACGAAGGAAGTCCTATACATCCAGCACCAGACCGTTTAATGAGATTAATCGAGGAAGAAAAAATTACCGAATTCGGTGCGGGTGCGAAATATTATTCAACAATTCAAAAGTTAAACGTAATTCCTAAAAAATCATTAGATCTATCATATTTAAAAGTGGTATTGTCCACGGGTTCGCCACTAGCACCCGATTCCTTCGATTACATTTACCGAGATATTAAGAGCGATGTACAACTTGCTTCAATCGCTGGAGGTACTGACATAGTCTCTTGCTTTGTCTTAGGTATCCCTTGGCTGCCAGTGTTCCGTGGGCAAATTCAAGGTCCAGGTCTTGGAATGGACGTTAAAGTGTTTAATGAACATGGGGAATCTGTACAAAACCAAAAAGGTGAACTTGTGTGTACGCGTTCGTTTCCCAGTCAACCGATCAGTTTTTGGAACGACCAGGAAAACGCAAAGTACAAGTCGAGTTATTTCGAGCGTTTTGACAACGTTTGGGCTCACGGTGACTATGCCGAGCTAGATAGTGATGCTAACGGTATGGTTATTCATGGACGTAGCGACGCAGTTCTGAATCCTGGCGGCGTCAGAATCGGGACTTCAGAGATTTATCGTCAAGTCGAATCTATGAGTGAAATTATCGAAGCGATTTGTGTAGGACAGAAATGGGAAAGTGATGAACGGGTCGTGTTATTTGTCGTTGTTACACCGAATAACACGCTTGACGACGACTTAGTCAATCAAATCAAACAGCGAATTCGATTAAACACGACTCCAAGACATGTTCCTGCTCTAGTACTTGAAGTCTCTGAAGTTCCAAAGACTCGTTCTGGGAAAGTAGCTGAACTGGCCGTTCGCGAGACGATTCATGGAAACCCTGTCGAGAATACTTCTGCGTTAGCGAATCCCGAATGTTTGGAACAGTTTAGGCAAATGGTAGAAAATCATTCAATTTGACGCGATCGTTAAAACAACATGCCTCTAGAGTCTTTGCTACAAAAGTGCATGTTAGACGGTAGTTTCTCTTTTCTAACAAATAATCAAGTCTCGTAATCCATTTGTGAACACATCAAAGACGTAGACGGACTAACGCCACGGTCACACGCAACTTCATGAAGTAATGCCACCTGTCGTTGGGATTAATTCTCCAAAACCTCTACTTCATAACCGTTTTTGCGTAATTCGCCAACTACGTGATCTTCCTGTTCTTCACCACACAAATGCAGCAACACATCAATCGGCTGCGCACCTAAGGTACTACCCGCAAGAGTTCGTCGATGGGCAATATCAACAATATTACTATCTAAGTTCCCCAAATACCGCGTTAGTTTTGCTAATGCTCCAGGAACATCTGCGACTAGTACTCGAAGATTTACTAAGCGATGGGAACGTACCAATCCTCTTTGCAAAATGTTGGTCAGAGTGATCATTTCGACGTTTCCGCCACTAATAATAATCGCCGTCCGGCCATGAACTGTGTCGGGATGTTTTAATGCTGCTGCTAATGAGATTGCCCCTGCACCTTCGACCACAGTTTTTTCGATCTCCAACAACATAAACATCGCGTTTTCGACATCTAGTTCACTTACTATCACGATGTCGTCGACACAATCTTGAATAATTTCGAATGTGAGTTCTCCAGGTTGCTTGACCGCGATACCTTCAGCTACAGTCATAGCTGATCCTATCTCATAGTCGGATATATCATGAAACCGAGCGTATGCGGACATAAACGTTTCGACCTGTACACCAACAATTCGGATGTTTGGTGCTAATTGTTTTATCGCCGACGCTATACCGGAAATCAAACCACCGCCACCGATCGGAACGATAACAGTTTCAAGTCGAGGTTCTTGGTCTAACAGTTCTAAACCGATCGTTCCTTGCCCAGCGATGACATCTAAGTCATCAAAGGGGTGTACTAAGGTGTAACCGTGTTGCTCTTGGAGAAGTATGGCGTGTTGCATCGATTCGTCGAAACGTTCTCCTTCCAGTATAACTTCCGCACCAAATATTTTGGTGTTTTCTACCTTTGTATTAGGTGTATACTTCGGCATCACAATCTTAGCTGGAATTCCTAGCAATTGACAATGCCGCGAGAGAGCTTGCGCGTGATTTCCCGCAGAGGCAGCGATAACTCCTCGTTTTCGGGCCGTATCGTCGAGCAATAGCAGTTTATTGACTGAACCTCGTTCCTTGAATGAAGCAGTGAACTGAAGATTTTCAAACTTCAGGTAGAGATCACGATCAGCAATGGCCGACAAGGTCTCAGATTGATTTAAAGGTGTCTTAAGTACGTGGTATCGAACCCGTTCGTAGGCCTGTTGTATTTGTTCGAGAGAAACCTTAAACAAGATTCAATCTTTACCTATGCGGATTAAAGCTTATTCTCCACGAAGAGCATTGGTGACTGGTAGTGTTGCACTGCGGATTGCGGGGAACAATCCACCGATTAGCCCTAGGACAAGACTGACGACGAGACCTAATCCAATCAGTTCAGGAGTAACGGCGAAGTCAAATGCGATTTGAGAAAACGACGAAGTATTTAACGTGGATACCGTAAATCCATTGAAAGCAACGTACGCTATACCTGCACCTAATAGACCACCGAGTACAGCTAAAAGTAGAGCTTCCACCATAACTGAAACCACAACCGGAAATCCACCGAAACCGATCGCACGAAGTGTAGCTATCTCGTACTTTCTAGACGCAATGGCCGAGTACATCGTGTTCAATGCAGCAAAAATTGCACCAATACTCATGATGATCGTGATCACCCAACCGAATATGCGTATAACCAATGTTCCGGTACTAGCTTGTCGTTCGTACCAATCAGCTTCCGTTTGGATGGCTAAACTCAAGCGCGGATCATCGTCTAAACTAGTTCGAATCGATTTGATGTCCATCCCATGTTGTACTCTAGCTCGAACGACAGAAATCCCTCCTTCAAAACGAAAAGCAGACTGAACCGAAGTTAGACCTGCCCATAATTCTGATTCAATCGCCGAACCATCTGCTTCAAAATACCCTACGACAGTCCAAGTAACTTCACGAATCGTGACCCGATCTCCAATCTCAAGACCGTCGAATTCCTGTTGCGCTTTACGACCGACAATGAGTTCATTCTTGCCTAGTGTAAAACGATTTCCTTCGAGGATTCGAAGCTCTGGTCTCAAATCGAAGGAAGCATCCGTTACGCCACGTACAACGATGTTTGCGGGATATCCCGTAGCCTTCTTAGGAACGTTTGCGACACAATAGAGTTCTGGAGCTACGGTTTCAAAAAAAGTCCTCGAGGCAACTAAATTAGCATCATCTATATGGAGGTTACTCGACATTTCGTCATTGGCTCCCGAGCGAACCATAATCGTGCGATTCTCATCTACCGAATTTTCGAACACCTTGTTTAATCCTACTGCCATTGAAAAAATTGCTACTAGGACGGCAACTACACCACCGATTCCGACGATGATCACCGATGAAGTGCTCCACCTAGAAGGAATACTCAAGATGTTCATTAAGGTAATGGAAAAAATCTGTTTAAACATATTCGCTACCTGTACTTTAAGGTACTAACGTGCATGGAGAGCATCGACGATGCGAAGGCGGTTTGCACCGATTGCTGGTATGATTCCGACAAATAATCCGAGCACAGTCGCAATAACCGCGCCCCAAATAATAGTTTCGAGTTCCAAATACATAAAAACCAGGTTGCCAAACATTTCTTGAGCTCCACTGGTTACGATTACTCCAAAAGCAATTCCCAGTAATGCGCTTAACCCACTGAGTAAGAGCCCCTCAAAAATCATAAAACAGGCTACTTTTGTGTTGCTAAATCCTAGGGTTTTCAAGACGGCGAATTCCGGGATTCTCTCACGATAACTCTGTATCATGGTGTTCATTGTTAATAGCACCATCGTAAAGAACACGGCACTAAGTATGCCTGTGACCATGAGGCTAATGTCTCCCCATTGAGACATAAATTCACGCGCTCCTTCCGACTCCGTCATTGTTGAGGTCTCGTCAAAAGAATTCGCAAACTTCGAGTCGACAGCTTGCGCGATTTCTGTACTTCTCTCCGGATCATCTATACTAAAAACATACCATCCTACTGAACCGAGATCGTAGGTTTCGTGTAGGTACTTGTAATTGAATAAAAATGCAAGAAATCCATCCGTGTTTGAATTTTGTCCCGCGTAAGTGCCAACTAATTCAAAGGTCCAAGGTTCATCGTTTGATCGTGGAAAAATCGTACTAATACACGGAATCTGTTGCCCAATTTCCCAGCCATATCGCTCTAACAAGCTTGAGGGTGCCAAGGCTGCTGTTCTCATCGATTGAAATTTTTCTAGTTGATCTGGAGCAACTTCATAGTCGTTATATACTTGAAAATAAGTGTCTGGATCCACGGCAAAGGTTGCGACGTTCGTATCACCCTCGACAAAACTGCCACCAAACCATGATGCGTGAGTCACCGAATTAACCCCATCTGTAGCTGCGATTTGCGAACCATAGGACAAGGGAAGCATTTGAATCATTGAATACTTGGATGTCGTTTGCATACGACTTTCGTCCAACCCACTCCAACCGGCTTCAAAAACCACCGCGACCGAACGCAATAAGATGAACAGTACGAACGCCGTCGTGAGCGAAAATATAGTCAATGTGACTCGTAGTTTATGCCGAAACAAACTTTTAAGTATGAAAGAGAAGATGTTCATGTCGTGTCAGTATTTTCGTTCGTGGATTCCGCTGTCGATACCAGACTTCCTTTGTCCAAGTACACTACACGTTGGGCGTATTCTGCTGCTTTAGGATCGTGAGTAACCATCAGTATCGTTTTATTGTGATCGCGGTTTAGAATTTGTAGTAGGCTTAAGATTTCTTCTGCAGTCCCACGATCTAGATCCCCAGTAGGTTCATCACAAACGAGAATCTCTGGATCTGCTACAATCGCTCTGGCAATCGCTACACGTTGTTGTTGTCCGCCGGACAATTTAGCCGGTGTATGTTTTGCACGGTCCAACAAACCAACCACATCTAACGCGTTTTGTGCGTGTTGTTTCCGATCCCGACTTCCAAGTTTGGTCAACATTAATGGTAGTGCAACATTCTGTTCAGCCGTAAGTACCGGTAGTAAGTTGTAAAACTGAAAAACAAAACCGATGGTATCGGCGCGCCATCGCGCAAGAGCTTTGCCGGAATAGGTGTTTAATGCAATCTCGTTGACATTAACTGTACCTGAAGTAGCAAAATCCAATCCACCGATGAGATTTAACAAGGTGGTTTTTCCGCTACCGGAAGGTCCCATCAAGGCGATAAACTCCTGCTTCCGAACAGTTAAATTGATATCCTTGAGAACTTCAATGGAAGGCTGACCTTTTCCTCTCCTTCGATAAGTTTTCCCAACTTGCTGCAATGCGATTAGTGCCATGTCGTCGTGTTCCTCTTGCTAGTTAACAACCCTAACTTTTTGACCTGTGACCAATTTGTTCTGTAATTCTAGGTCGATATCCTTCACAACTCTATCGTTGCGATTGAGACCACCATTTAATATGATTCGATCGTCAGCTGACCGTTGAATTTCAACATTAGCCTTCGAAATTGTTGAGTCTTCATCAATTACCCAAACGTATGCTTGGTCTCCGTCGTACAGTAACGCGCTTTCAGCAATTTCGATTCCAGTAGGCAAGGTTTCTCTTTGAACGGTTGTACCTTGTTCTAAGAATGACACACTGACACCCATATCTGGCAGCACGCGATCGTCTTTTTCTAGTAAGCGTATTCGGACTCGGACTGTTGCACGGGCGCGGTCGGCGGTCGGTATGATTGCAATGACTTCAGCCGGTAACCGCGTGTCTGGATATGAGTTTAAAGTAACCGTGACTGGCTGATCTGGTGTTACGCGGTTGATAAATTTTTCATTGACATCCACTTGTACTTCAATTGAATCCATGTCAACTATCGTACAGATTCCGGTTCGAGTAAACCCTCCTCCTCCTGAAACCGGCGAAATCATCTCCCCCGGCTGCGCCGCTTTTGCAATGACAATGCCATCGAATGGAGCCTTGATTGTCATGTCTTCAAGTTGTTGTTTCTGGACGACCAAAGCTGCTTCTGATACTTCAATTCCTTTTTCGGCACGTGTCTTTTGTGCGAGAAATCCATCTAATCGCAGTTGACTCTGATCGACTTCGTCGACACTAATGAGTGAGCGTTCAAGCAATTCCTGCTTTCGATCTAAATCTTGTCGTGCTTGTTTAATCTGTACATCAAGTTCGAGCAACGAGGCGAGGGACTCTTCGTGTTGCGCCTCGGCGAGAACTAGCTGATCTCGTTGTAAACTGTCGTCTAGAGTAGCTAGTAACTGCCCTTCCGATACTCGCATTCCTTCTTCGATGTAAACTTGCGTTACCTTGCCGGTGGTTTTTGAACTCACGGTGGTTTGTCGCCTTGCTACAACATACCCAGTTCCTTCGAGAACTGATTCTTGACTTGAAGAAAATTGAACAGATTTTGCGACAGTCGACTTGACTGAAGGAATTGAACTTGGTAGTAAAACAAACCAATAGACTGCTGCTCCAGCCAACATGATGACAACCGTACCAAGCAACGTCCAAGGAATCCAAGTGTTAGATCGATTCTTTGGGTTATTTCGATCGATTTTTAATCCCTGAATTTTTTCTTGTAGATCAGAATTGGTGGCTATAGGACACCTCGAATTTACACAGAATTGTTTTGAAGATCTCGGTGCTGAGATTGATGGTAGGGATAAATCGAATCATTGAATCAATTACATTTAGTTGCATATTATCAATATTGGATTCTGTGTTTCGAGTAAATTTGATCCCAATCAAGTAATAATTAATGTCTGTTAATTTGGCCAACACACTTAAGAATTAAGTGTTTAGTAACTAAACATCCGCGTATCTGATGGAAAATAAGTTGTTCTTACACCACCGAATGACACATAGTTTTTCGGAACTAAAGAATTTCGGTCTGCCGAATTTCTTGAGAGGACGCTCGCCACTTTGCTGGTCCACGTTCATGAACTGAGTTTCCCTTGGCATCAACCGCGACCATAAGCGGCATTTTGTTTACCTCAAGTTCATGGATCGATTCCATCCCAAGCTCTTCAAACGCGATTCGTTTGGCATTCACAATAGATTTTGAGATGAGATATGCTGCTCCACCGACGGCGATCAGATAAACCGCCCCAAAACGCGCAATCGTCTCGCAGGTTTTTTGACTTCGCTCAGCTTTTCCAATCATACCTAACAAACCAGTCTGTAATATAGTCTCGGTAAACCGATCCATTCTAGTAGCTGTGGTCGGGCCAGCTGGTCCGATAACCTCATCGCGAACGGCATCCACTGGTCCGACATAGTAGATAATGCGATTAGTGAAATCTACCGGTAGGTCGGCATTTTGCTCGATCAGTTGACACAACCTTTTGTGCGCGGCATCCCTCCCAGTAAGAATTTTTCCTGATAGCAGAACAATCTCACCTGTCTGCCAGTCTTGAACATCTTCCTTAGTCAGATTATCTAAATCGACCTCCCTGGCATTTGCATCAGCGCGATACTCTAAATCAGGCCATAAACTGAAATCTGGTGGTTCAAAAGTTGCCGGTCCAGACCCATCGAGTTCAAAATGAATATGTCGTGTTGCAATACAGTTCGGTATCACCGCAATGGGTTTGTTGGCTGCGTGAGTAGGATAGTCCTTGACTTTAACATCTAACACAGTTGTAAGTCCACCCAATCCTTGGGCACCAATTCCTAGTGCATTTACTTTTTCGAATATCTCAAGTCGTAATTCCTCACTGCGATTCATGGCCCCGCGTTCCTGGAGTTTATGTATATCGATCGGTTCAAACAACGCTTCCTTTGCTAGAACCATCGCTTTTTCTGGAGAACCACCGATTCCAATACCCAAAATTCCGGGAGGACACCAACCTGATCCCATTTTGGGAACTTCCTCCAAAATCCAATCAACTACAGAAGCAGAAGACTCTAAGACCGTGAATCTCGCTTTATGTTCGCTACCGCCACCTTTAGCAGCGATATTTATACTAACTTTATCTCCTCGTACAATCTTCGTGTGTATGACTGCTGGAGTATTGTCTTTAGTATTTTTTCGTAATCCATCCGGATCAGAAAGAATTGAACCACGTAATGGATTATCAGAGTTCAAATAGGCACGCTTGACTCCTTCGTTAATCATGTCTTCAAGACTGGAATCAGTTTGCCAAGTCACGTCCATACCCACTTCGACAAATACAATCACAATGCCAGTATCTTGGCAAATCGGTCGTTTTCCTAGATAACACATACGCGAATTCACTAAAACTTGTTGCAGTGCATCCTTGGCGGCTGGAGCTGTCTCTTTTTCCCACGCCTGTGCCATCGCAGTAATGAAATCAGGTGGATGGTAATAAGAGATAAACTGCAATGAATCAGCGATACTTTGTACTAAATCGTTCTGTCGAATCACGGTCACTAACCTAACGAAACATTCATCTATAG
>VXYV01000029.1 GCA_009845835.1 Gammaproteobacteria bacterium
AAGGAACCCCCATGGTTGATAAAGTACAGGATATCCTCAATATAGCCCTGATTGGATCTGCTGGGTCTGGGAAGACGACATTTTGCGAGGCATTGCTCATTGAATCCGGTGCAATCAATTCGAAAGGGACGGTTGAAGCTGGGACCACTACGACGGACTACCAACCTCGTGAGAAGCAGACTCAGCACTCTATTGATCCAGCTTTTGTGAGTTTCAACTATCAATCAAAGTTGGTCAATGTCATTGATACTCCTGGATTTCATGACTACATTGGGCGAACTCTTTCAGTATTACCCGCGGTTGAAACGGCCGTCTTAGTTATCGATGCACAAACCGGCGTCGATACTTCAGCGCGCCGACTCTTCAAGACGGCGCGAGAATATGGCCTTTGTGGTGCCATCGTGATCAATAAGATTGATGGCGATGGGTTAAATTTAACCAGTCTCATTGAACAGATTCAACTTGATATTGGGAACGAATGCTTACCAATTAACTTATCATCGAACAGAGGAACTTCGGTCGTAGACTGTTTTCTCGACCAAGGAGATAGCGATACTGACATTTTCGACGTTGAATCAGCACACGAAAAACTAGTTGATCAAATCGTCGAAATCGATGAAGACCTAATGGAACTGTATTTAGAAGGCGAGGATCTACCTGAGGAACGTCTTGTGGCAGCATTCTTGACGGCCTTGCGCGAGAGCCATTTAGTTCCCATCTTCTTCAGTTCAGCCGTTAATCAAACTGGTATATCTGAGTTTTTGCAAACGAGCTGTCGTTTGTTACCTGATCCGAGTACAGGTAACCCTAGTAAGTTTACCGTTCGAACGCAAGAAGGCGATGCTGAACAAACGGCTTCCAATGACCAGTCAGCGACTTTCTTAGCACAGGTCATTAAGGTAACGATTGATCCATATAGAGGTCGGATGGCTGTGGTCAGAGTGCATGACGGTACTGTCAATGCTGGTGTACCACTTTACATCGATGGTGATCGAAAACCGGCGAAGATGGCACATGCCTATCGTTTAATGGGAGCTGAAACGGTTGAAGTTGATTCAGTCAAAGCTGGCGAGATTTGTGCATTTCCTCGGATGGAATCGGTGCAATACAACTCGATGTTACGAGATGCTCGTATAGAAGATAACATTCGCGTTAAAGAAATTGCGTTACCAACTCCAGTTCTCGGTAAAGCCATACAAGTCGAAAACGACAATGATGCCCAAAAAGTGTCCGATGCTTTCCAGACGATTGCTATTGAAGATCCTTCATTTCGGGTTGTTCATGTCGCCGCTCTGAATGAAATGGTTATTCGCGGGATGGGAGAAGCTCATCTCCGGGGAATTGTCGAACATGTAGAAGCTCAGTACGGTGTCAAAATCCTAACGGACTTCCCTTCGATTGAGTATAAAGAAACGATAACAGCAGCAGCGGACGGACACAATCGACACAAAAAGCAAACTGGTGGTGCGGGGCAATTTGGCGAAGTCTACTTAAAAATAGAGCCGATGGAACGGGGGACTGGGTTTGAGTTTGTGGATGAAGTTGTAGGTGGAGTCATTCCTGGTCAGTTCATTCCAGCCGTTGAGAAAGGTGTTCGTCAAGTGATGGTAAAGGGTGCTATTTCCGGCCACGAGATGCAGGACATCAGGGTTCGGGTCTATGACGGAAAGCATCACCCGGTAGACTCAAAAGAGATCGCGTTCGTTCAAGCAGGAAAGAAAGCATTTTTGGATGCAATTACGAGAGCCCGACCGATTGTCATGGAACCTGTTGTGTCAGTTACGGTGAATGTTCCCAGTGATTGTATGGGAGACGTTACAGGTGATTTAGCGTCTATGGGTGGGATCGTTAGTGGTTCTTCAGTACTCTCTGATACAACAACGGATATTTCGGGTAAGGTTCCACTTCGAGAAATGCAAACCTATCACTCGCGACTCAGTTCAATTTCGGGTGGTAAAGGGACGTATACCATGGAATTTAGTCATTACGCCGCGGTACAACCTCAGTTACAAAAGGAATTGGCTTCTGGTTTTGTAGCGATAGAAGAAGAATAACTCTTCATGTGAATGACATCCAATTCATGCGTCGCGCGTTGATTCTGGCGCAGCGTGCCCAAGCACTGGATGAAGTACCGGTTGGAGCACTGGTAGTTAAAGATGAACGAATCATAGGCGAAGGATTTAATAGTGTTCGCCGGTTTAGCGATCCGACTGCTCATGCGGAATGTCAGGCGATTCGAAGCGCTAGTTTGTTGGAACGAAACTATCGACTCACCGGGACCACCCTTTACGTCACGATTGAACCATGCGTAATGTGCGTTGGGTGCATGATTCATGCGCGAATTAAACGGTTAGTGTTTGGTGCAAAAGAACCAAAATCAGGTGCCGTGGTGTCTAAGTTGGCTATACTAGATTTGCCACATTGGAATCATCGAATGACTGTGGAAGCAGGTGTCCTTGAAAAAGCCTGTGCTGAATTGATTCACAATTTTTTTGCACGTCGCCGAACTGAATCTACGGATTAATGGACTTAGAATCTCGAACCCTATACGAAATCCCTGAGTCTAATTTAGTTGTTCACCATGGAGCGCGGGCACATAATACGGGCACACTCCAAAAGATACTCCATCGTCTGTCTGCTCTTGATCCTGCCATCAACAGCATCGAATCTCGCTTTGTTCATTTAATGCAATGTCAACGAACACTTACTGCTTCAGAATTTGCCGTAGTAGAACAATTGCTAGACTATGGTGAGTCGGTTGAATTCCACCCACAACGTGCAAGTCAATTCACTATCGTACCTCGATTAGGAACCATTTCTCCCTGGTCGAGTAAGGCGACCGATGTTTTTCTACTGTGTGGGCTAGACGCTGTGGCTCGAATTGAGAGAGGAGTACAGTGGTTTTTTGACGTCGACAACATTGAAGTCACAACAATCTTAGTTGACCGAATGACAGAATCGGTGATTGGTACGGATGAGTACCCACTTGTCTTTTCCGAAAAAGAACCAAGGTTGCTCAAGTCTGTTGATATAAGCCGTTCTCCCATTCAGCAGCTGCGACGCATTTCAACTGAACTTGGTCTTGCTCTTTCCGATGACGAAATCGGTTATTTAGTCGACATTTATCGACAGTTAGATCGGAATCCAACGGATGTCGAATTGATGATGTTTGCGCAAGCAAATTCTGAACATTGTCGCCACAAAATTTTCAATGCTTCTTGGATCTGCGATGGAAAACTATCAAATCAATCGTTGTTTCAAAAGATTCGCATAACGAGTGCAAAGATCAATAATCAAAATCTATTGTCGGCTTATAAGGATAACGCTGCCGTTATTAAAGGTTCCCCGGTTGGTCGATTTCAACCTGATATTGATTCGAGTGTTTACGGATTGAAGGAAGGTTCGATTGATATCTTGATGAAGGTTGAGACTCATAATCACCCTACCTGTATTTCTCCGTATCCAGGTGCGGCGACTGGTTCGGGAGGTGAGATTCGTGATGAAGGTTCAGTGGGTTCAGGGTCTAAACCGAAAACTGGTTTAGTTGGCTTCACAACGTCGCATTTAAGGATCCCGGACGATCCGCAACTATGGGAACCACCGTTAAAAAAACCCGATAGGATAGCATCTGCTCTAGAAATTATGTTGGAAGGTCCCATCGGGGCGGCGGGGTACAACAATGAGTTTGGCCGTCCTGCAATTTGTGGCTATTTTCGCACTTTTGAAGAACAAATTTCACCAACGCAGAGTTGGGGATTCCATAAGCCAATCATGATTGCGGGTGGATTAGGGTCGATTCAACGAGAACACGTTCATGTGACTAATAGTACTGCCTCAACCTACCTTGTGCTCTTGGGTGGTCCCGCGATGCTAATCGGTCTCGGTGGTGGATCGAGTTCAAGTATGAATCTAGGTGATTCAGCTGAGAACTTGGACTATGCCTCAGTTCAACGTGACAACGCTGAACTCCAACGGCGATGCCAAGAGGTGATCGATCGCTGTACTTCGATGGGAAACAACAATCCCATTACTCTCATTCACGATGTCGGCGCCGGCGGTTTGTCTAACGCAGTCCCCGAATTATTGCATGAACTAGGACACGGGGTATCCATTGATCTCCAAGACATTCCTCGCGCTGACAATTCTTTATCGCCGCTAGAAGTTTGGTGCAACGAATCTCAAGAACGCTATGTGTTAGCCATAAAAATTGAACTCTTAGGTGAGTTCAAAAAGATTTGTGCTCGCGAGCGATGTCCTTATGTCGTCTTGAGTCGTAGTCAACGGGGAACTCAAATTCAGGTCAGGGACTCTGCTAATCAAACGAAACCAATTGATTTGCCGTTAGAGGTCATTCTTGGCAAACCTCCCAAAATGGTAAGAACTTACGTTCATCATGACAAACATGTGCAACGCACTCGCTATGACGATCTAGATCTATCGGAATGTATCGAAAAAGTGCTTCGATTTCCTGCGGTTGGGTCGAAAAAGTTTCTGATTACGATAGGGGATCGAAGTATCACCGGGTTGATCGCCCAGGAACAAATGGTAGGCCCGTATCAAGTTCCGGTCGCAGATGCGAGCGTAACCCTTGCGGGCTTCGATACCTATCGCGGCGAAGTGATGGCTATGGGCGAGCGCTCACCTATAGCAACAGTTGATGCCGCAGCTTCAGCGCGTATGGCGATCGCTGAAGCATTAACAAATTTATGTAGTGTGAGATTCACTTCACTACAAGAAGTGGTACTATCAGCTAATTGGATGGCTGCGGCGGGACAGGATAGACAAGACACTTTCTTATACGATGCAGTTGAAGCTGCTTCTCACCTTTGCCAAGATTTAGAAATCGCAATTCCAGTTGGAAAAGATAGTCTGTCAATGACGACTAAGTGGTCGATTGATTCGGAAGACTATAGCGTCGTATCGCCGGTATCATTGATTGTTTCAGCTTTTGGTCCAGTCGCAGATGTTAGGAATGCCAAAACACCTCAGTTGGTTGAAGCAGGATCGTCGTTAATGCTAATTGAACTATCGTCGCGGCGACGGCTAGGTGGAAGTGCGGTCTCGCAGGTTTTTACGCGTACTGACACTTCAATGCCAGATGTTGATGATCCGCAAACGCTCTTGAACTTGATTGAGCTACTACAAGATTTACACGATCGGTCTTGTATATTGAGTATGCACGATCGGTCAGACGGAGGGCTATTCACTACAGTTCTGGAAATGGCGATTGCGGGGCGGAAGGGCGTTGATTTATTTATCCACGATTCGTTGGTCAAAGAACTTTTCAATGAAGAAATCGGTGTCGTCATTGAGATCAGTTCGGAAAGAATGCAAACAATAGAAGAGATGTGTCAGAATCGAGGTTTGGTAGGAACGAGAATCGGACAAGTTATCAGTGCAAAAAGTCTCAAAATTCTTAATAAGGATGAGATTATTTTCGAACGCACTCTCACTGATCTTGAGAAGACCTGGGCACGTACGAGCTATTTAATGCAACGTTTACGCGATAATCCTGCCAGTGCAGATTCTGAGTTTGAATTAATCGACAAAGTCGATCCCGGACTCGATGAGCAACTCACTTTCTCTATCGATCAATACCGTCGAACATCAAACTCGTCGATAGAACGCCCCAGAGTAGCGATTCTTCGTGATCAAGGAGTCAACGGGCAGCTAGAAATGGCAGCGGCTTTTCACTTTGCAGACTTTGAAAGCGTCGACGTTCACATGACCGACTTGTTTGCAGGACGGGTTAGTCTAGAACAGTTTCAAGTACTTGCAGTCTGCGGAGGTTTTTCTTACGGTGACGTGTTAGGAGCAGGTGGTGGCTGGGCAAAATCTATCATGTTTCACGATATGGTCCGAGAAGAATTTGCAAGATTTTTTGCTCGGGACGACACGTTGACTTTAGGGGTGTGTAATGGTTGTCAAATGCTTTCTCGATTACACACGATAATTTCAGACGCTGAGCACTGGCCGACATACGAACAGAATTCATCCACCCGGTTTGAAGCGCGTACAATTCAGGTTAAAGTTGAGAAGACGAATTCACCTTGGTTGCATGACATGGTTGGTAGCCAAATTCCAATACCTGTGGCTCACGGTGAAGGTAGGGCAATGTTGAACGATCAAGATGTAGAAGCACTAATCTCTCGAAAGCAGGTAGCTTTTACATACGTGGATGGTTTCGGAGACTCGACCGATATCTATCCGATGAATCCAAACGGTTCGACTCGGGCAATTGCTGGTAACATTTCAGCGGATGGTCGGGTATTGTTGATGATGCCTCATCCTGAACGAGTCTTTCGGAAGATTCAGAATTCTTGGGTCAAACCCGAACATCGAGAAAGAGAGTTTAGTCCGTGGTTTCAGTTGTTTAGAAACGCTCGCAAAATCTTTTGAATTAGCAATCTAGATAACGGGTACAGACAACTGCTGGCGAGTTAGTGAGTTCATTCCTACTTTTTTTAGTTTTGTCGTCAATTCCAGTTCGTTTACTTAACATTCGTGCAACTTAACAACTCATCGTCGAAAACAGTCTTGCGATAAAACTACAATTACAGATTCACTCAACCGTCTTAATTCACCCACCAAATCTATAGATATGCATCAAATCGGAACACCGTTCGCCTCGCACGCCACCAAAGTGATGCTACTAGGAAGTGGAGAACTAGGCAAAGAAGTCGTCATTGAATTACAACGTCTTGGAGTCGAAACGATTGCTGTGGATCGGTATCCCCATGCTCCTGCAATGCAAGTTGCACATCACTCAATCACGATGAATATGCAAGATTCACATGCTTTGCTGGAAGTTGTCAAAAGAGAAAGACCTGACTATATTGTTCCCGAGATTGAGGCAATTGCGACCTCGGCTTTGGTCGAGCTCGAAGAAGAAGGATTTCAAGTAGTACCCTCGGCAAATGCCGTAGATACCACGATGAACCGAGAGCGGATTCGAAATCTTGCGGCTGATCAATTAGGGTTACCGGTGTCGAACTATAGATTTGTGGATACTAAAGCATCGTATTCACAAGCTTTACAAGAGATTGGACTACCTTGCGTGGTCAAACCTGTGATGAGTTCATCAGGTAAGGGACAATCGACTGTTCGTACACCTCAAGATTCCTCGAAGTCGTGGGACTTTGCCCATGAAGATACCCGGGGTTCAGCTGATCGAATAATCGTCGAAGAACTCATTGAGTTTGATTACGAGATAACTCTTCTAACCATACAACACATTAATGGTGTATCATTCTGCGAACCCATTGGACATCGACAGGAAAAGGGGGATTATCAGGAGTCATGGCAACCCCATCCGATGAAACCTGAAACCTTAAAAAAATGTCAAGAGATCGCAACCCAGGTGACGAATGCACTGGGTGGTTATGGTTTGTTTGGCGTGGAGTTTTTTATCAAAAATGAAGAAGTTTATTTCAGTGAGTTAAGTCCGCGGCCACACGATACCGGTATGGTCACGATGATTAGTCAAGATATGTCAGAGTTCGAATTGCATGTACGTGCCTTTTTGGGACTTCCTGTTCCTCAAATTCATTGTTTGGGACCTAGTGCTAGTAGTGTAATTGCGGCGCATGGTAAATCAAGTGATGTACGGTATTCTGGGCTTGATAACGCACTGATTCATCCCGACACCAAAATTCGTTTATTTGGTAAACCAAACGTTGATGGCGAGCGTCGAATGGGGGTCGCTTTAGCCCGCTGTTCGACGATTGAAGAAGCAAGGAAATTAGTAGATCGAGTTGCTTTGCAAGTTAATGTGAAGGCCAACGCTTAACAATCATTTGATGAAATTTGCTTAAGTAGTTTTATCGAACGTGCCGATGATTCGTCTAACGTCCTCGTCACGACGTGTGAACCGAATTTGGTCAAAGTATTCAAGCACCTCAATTCCAGCCATCCGACCCATCTTGCTAGCGTCTCTAAATTCCTGAACCGTAAAGGGTCTGTGAGTAGCTAATTCATCGACTACGATAGCGAGTTCTTTTAAACGTTTCAGCGTATAGTACCGTTTCGGACTTACTTTGATGAGCAATTTTGCCACAACAAATCTTTGCATTTCCATTTCAAGACTTTTGTTTGGAATTCGTAACTCACGCGCTATATCACCAATCGTAAGAGGTTGTACAACATCAACGTAACACAAAACTTGTTGATACAGACTTTGGTTGTAGTTTGGAGCCGTGGCTGTATGTGTCGAGAGTGAATACTTCCCAGAATTGACACTGAATCTACCATTAAGCACGCTGTGTTCTAATACAAACCGGATCGTTTCAATATCGTTCGACATTGCTCGCCAGATTTCATTAGTCGAAGCACCAATTAAGGTTGGATGTTGCTGATGGAAATTTTTCAGAAACTGGTAGATTTGATTCTGCACGTCTCTTAGCTTATCTTGAGAAAGTAAACGTTCATTGAGTATTGCCACGTTTTGTTGGTCTAAATGAGTCGTGAATTTGCTAGCGTTAAGGTTCCACGACTGCCCCAGTTCCCTAATTTTTACACAGTTTTCTCTACAAACACTTTCGATAGCTCCCTGTACGTTCTCTTGAGAAACATATTCTGTAAGTTTCGATAAGTTTTCGAGGCGAGTAGTCAAGCGGCGACGAGTGCTAGGTGCAATTACCGATACGATTTGTCCTCCTCCTATGGTACGCGATTGGTCGCGATCGCGAACAATCACCCGATCTCCGAGTGCCATACTCAGAGAAGCATGACATTGGATATCGACTAATCCCAAATCTCCAGCCGTTAATGAATGTTGTAAGGGTAGGATTCGTCCCTCAGAGTGAAAGGTACCGTGATATAAGTGAACGGGTGTCCAATGTTGAATGGTTCGAGGAAAGTCATTGAGCACTCGAAACTGGACAGTAAACTGTTTTGAGGTAAAGTTGCATTCCGGGTCTCGCAACCAATCTCCACGAAAAATATTAGTTACTTTTTCGCCAGTTAACTGTAATCCACAACGATCCCCGACCCTAGCATTGTGCGCCTCAACTCCATTCGCGACTATTTTTTTTACTCGTACCTGTTTCCCAGAACGGGGAATCACTAACACATCACCTACTGACAAGTACCCATCAATTAACATACCAGTAACTACAGTTCCTTCACCTTTTGGTGAGAATGCTCGGTCGATTGCTAGTCGGATACTACGTTTAGGCGTTTGGACTTCCGCGTGTTGCTCGACGTTGACGATAGTTTTGACTAACTGGTCTAGTCCTCTTTGTTCAGGGATAGAAACTTCAACAATTTTTGCTTTGCTAAGAAAGGTGTTTTTGATAAATTGTTGAACTTGCATCTTAACTTTGTTTAAGTCGTTATTCTCGACTCTATCTACTTTACTTAGGGCGACTGTTCCGCGCTGAAGGTCTAACAATTCAAGAATATTGACATGTTCTTTAGTTTGGGGCATGATGCCATCGTCTGCCGCGATAACGACTAATGCATGTTGTTTCTTTGCAACGCCTGCAATCATGTTGTGAATAAATTTGTGATGACCTGGGACGTCTACGAAACCTAACCGTACCCCGTTGAAGTCAGTGTACGCAAATCCGAGATCTATTGTGAGTCCACGGCGTTGCTCTTCCTCTAACCGGTCGGGATCAGTTCCTGTCAGTGCTTTGACAATAGCACTCTTGCCATGATCGACGTGCCCGGCTAGAGTAATTAACACGACAGATGTTTGAGCGTATTCAGCAGAACATCGATTGGGTCCGCACCCCTCATGTCTAGATAGAGTTTTGTTTTATATCTCCGACCGATAATTGCTGGTTCAAGTTGGCGAAATGACTCTTCAAGTTTTTGAATTGTTTTTTCCCGTGAATGAGCTAGCGCAATAGCGACGCTAGGCAGGTTCTGCTCTGGTTGTGCGCCGCTGCCAACCTGTGATTCTGTTTGTTCTATGGTTATAGAAAAGTCCGGTAGCAAATTTGCAAGCAGTTGCTGCACGAGTGAACCTCGATGACGCAATATTCGTTCAGAAACTGACAGTTCACGAAACAATTTCACGTGTGTAGCAAGGGTATGTGGATCTTCATAAGCTCTAAGGGTTTCATCCAATATCGCGAGGGTAATTTTGTCAACTCGTAATGCACGTTTCAAGGGGTTTGTATTGAGAGCTTGGCAGATTCTCTTACTACCAAGTAAGATTCCAGCTTGGGGGCCCCCTAATAATTTATCGCCGGAAAAAGTTACGACGTCACATCCCCATTTCAGTGAAATCTGTGGTTGTTGTTCGTATCGTAAACCGAAACGTTCAGTATTCACAAGAGCGCCACTACCTAGATCAACGGCAAATGGAATCCCGGTCGAATGCGCAAGTGATACCAGTTCTTGTTCGGTCGTCTCTTCGGTGAACCCTTTAATTGCATAGTTACTCTTGTGTACCTTCAGTAGTAACCCGGTGTTTGTTGTTATCGCCTGTTTGTAGTCGTTAAGTCTTGTGCGATTGGTCGTACCTACCTCTACCAAGTGACAACCTGCGCGCAACATTAACTCAGGCAGGCGAAAACTACCACCAATTTCGATTAGTTCTCCTCTCGATACCAATACTTCTTTATTCAGCGCAAGCGTATTTAATAGCAGAACTAGCGCGGCAGCATTGTTATTGACGACGACTGCCGATTCAGCATTGGTCAAACGACACAGTCGACTCTTAACAATGTTTTCTCGTTGATCTCTTCTACCAGTCTTTAAGTCGTATTCGAGGGCCAGTGGGTTTTGACATCTTTTTATTGCTCGATGTAACAAATCCGAGTCCAACACAACACGACCTAGGTTGGTATGGATAACTGTACCTGTTAAATTAAACACGCGAGCATAGCCGCGATCACAATGTTTGTGCAACCACTCAAGAACAGATGTTTGATAGTCCTCAATCGATCGAACTACACTTGATGTTTGCGCTTCGCGAATTTGCGCTTGAATTGCGCGAATAGCATCGGTGGTAGCATGGAACCCCCACTGTTCTACGATTGATTGAAATTGCGTAGATCGGACAATGGAGTCGACTGAGGGTAGTGAACAAATTTCGTTTGGTGAGTTCATTACAGGGTGAGCCTGTCCATTACACTAATAGATAAGGCTACATAAAAAGTACTTCCTGTGCAATAACGGAGGAACAAAGTCATGATTTTTTCGATAGGAATCACCTTATTAAAATCAGATTCATCATAATACTGCATAGCAAAACGAAAGTGTTATCTTAGCTACATACTCCGAATCACAAGTGAAAGCAGAACGTCCCGTATTTTTAAACGTCCTTAAGGTTCAGTTACCCGTTGCAGCAGTCGTATCGATTCTGCATCGGATCACTGGTGTATTCCTTTTCGTTGCCTCAGGTTTTTTCCTTTGGTTATTCGCGATCTCAGTACATTCCGAGCAAGGCTTTAATGACATTAAGCAACTATTGACGAAGCCAATATATGCGTTTATTTTGTGGATTTGCCTCTCGCTAGTTGGGTACCACTTGATTGCAGGTGTTCGTCACTTATTACTCGATTTGCACATCGGTGATAGTTTACAACTGGGTAAGATTTCGGCCTACGTTGTTTTGATTTCAGCGATTATTGCCTCTGTACTTTTTGGAGTGTGGTTATGGTTGTAAACGTTTCGAATTTTTCACGAAACGGCTTGAGTGACTTTCTGCTACAACGATTAACTGCGGTGGTCATCGCAGCTTACGTTTTGTGCGTTCTGGGATTTTTGTGGCTCAATCCAGGTTTAACTTTTGTCGAGTGGATCTCGTATATGGAATCGATATATATGCGAATCTTTAGTACCCTCACGCTTTTTTCGATTACGGCGCATGCGTGGATTGGTATGTGGACGGTGAGTACCGACTACTTAAACGAGCACCACTTTCGGTCTTTTGGACATGTCTTTCGTTGGTTTTTCCAATTATTTGTTACAGTTGCTATCGTAATTTACGTTTTGTTGGGACTATGGGTGATTTGGTGATTCGAATATGAGCGCTTACCCATGTAGAACGATGGAATTCGACGCCCTCATTGTTGGTGGCGGTGGCGCGGGATTACGTGCAAGCCTCCAGCTTGCAAAAACCGGTTTTCGAACCGCGGTTCTTTCGAAAGTCTTTCCGACTCGCTCGCACACCGTATCGGCTCAGGGTGGAATCACCTGCGCCATTGGCAGCGACGATCCCGACGACGACTGGCGATGGCATATGTACGATACGGTCAAAGGTTCTGACTATATCGGCGATCAGGATGCAATCGAGTACATGTGTAGTGTCGGACCTGAAGTTGTGTATGAATTAGAACACATGGGGTTGCCGTTCTCGCGAACAGAAACTGGGAGGATTTATCAACGTCCTTTTGGCGGTCAATCGAAAAACTTTGGAAAAGGTGGGCAAGCGGCACGAACTTGTGCTGCGGTCGACCGGACGGGACATGCGTTACTGCATACCTTGTTTCAAGCAAATATCAAGGAAGGTACAACATTCTTAAGTGAATGGTTTGCAGTCGACCTCGTAAAAAATCAAGATGGCGATATTACTGGTGTAGTCGCAATTTGTATCGAAACTGGAGAAACGGTCCATATTCGCGCGCAAGCCACTTTGTTGGCAACGGGTGGCGCGGGTCGAATTTACGCTAGTACCACTAACGCACTGACTAATACAGGCGACGGAGTCGCGATGATCCTCCGCCAAGATCTTCCAGTGCAAGATATCGAGATGTGGCAGTTTCACCCGACGGGTATTCACCCACTCGGGGTTTTAGTTACCGAAGGTTGTCGTGGTGAAGGGGGTTTCCTTGTAAATGCCGATGGTGAACGGTTCATGGAACGGTATGCACCGAATGCGAAAGATCTGGCGAGTCGGGATGTTGTATCGAGATCCATGACTATCGAAATTCAAGAAGGTAGAGGCTGTGGTCCAGAAAAAGATCATGTTCTACTCAAATTAGACCATTTAGGTAAAGAAACTCTAGAGTTACGTTTAGCAGGTATTCTTGAGTTGTCGAGGACTTACGCACTAGTTGATCCTTTAATCGAACCAATCCCGGTAGTACCCACTTGCCATTACATGATGGGAGGTGTACCGGTATTGGTAAATGGCTCCGCCGTGACCCAAGATAACGGCAACGATCGAGTTATCGACGGTCTTTATGCGGTAGGAGAAGTTGCTTGTGTCTCGGTACATGGTGCCAATCGCCTCGGTGGTAACTCCTTGCTTGATTTGGTAGTGTTTGGACGGGCGGCTGGCTTGCGTATAGCAGAGGTACTTGCACAAGGTGTTAGTCCGCGACCAGCCACAACAAGTGATCTAGAAATTGCTTTAAACAGAATGAACCGTTGGGATACATCAACCGACGGTGAACATCCGGCTGACTTGAAAACTGAATTACAACGAACCATGCAGATGAATTTCGGCGTGTTCCGCGTAGAATCTAACATGCAAACTTCGGTGAAGACCATCGCAGAACTGCGCGAGCGAATCGGTTTGAGTTATTTGGAAGACAAGTCGAAAACCTTTAATACGGCACGGATAGAGGCATTAGAGTTAGATAATTTACTTGAAGTGGCCGAGGCAACCGCAATTGCTGCTGAAGCTCGCAAAGAAAGTCGCGGTGCACACGCCCGAGTCGATTTCACAGAACGAGACGACAAAGAATGGCTATGCCATTCATTGTATTTTGGGTCAGAGAAAACGATTCGCAAACGCCAAGTTAATTTCGCTCCGACCCAGATTGAAGCATTTCAACCAGTAAAAAGAGAGTATTAAGTTTGCAAGTAAGCATTTACCGGTATATTCCGGAAACGGATTCGCAACCTCGTATGCAAGACTACGAATTTGAACGACCTGCAGGTCGGGATTTAATGGTTTTGGATGTACTGGAACAATTGAAGATTAAGGATCCTAGCATCACTTATCGACGTTCGTGCCGCGAAGGTGTGTGTGGTTCGGATGGCATGAATATCAATGGACGTAATGGTCTTGCTTGCAAAACCCCGCTAGGTGCAGTCGTAAAAAACAATCGGTTAGTTCTGCGACCACTTCCGGGACTCCCTGTAATTCGCGATTTAGTAGTCGACATGACACAGTTTTACAAACAATTTGAACGTGTTGATCCGTTCTTAATCAATGACGAGCCACCACCAGAAAAAGAACGACTTCAGAGTATAGAAGAACGCGAAAAACTTGAAGGTTTATATGAGTGTATACTTTGCGCATGTTGTACGACATCGTGTCCGTCTTTTTGGTGGAATCCAGAAAAGTTTCTTGGACCAGCAGCCTTGCTCCATTCCTATCGTTTTCTCGCCGATAGTCGCGATACCGCCAAAGAGGAAAGGTTATCTCAACTTGACGATCCTTTTAGTGTATTTCGCTGTCGTACTATCATGAATTGTGCCAATGTATGTCCAAAAGATCTGAATCCTACGCGTGCGATTGGGAAAATTCGAACATTACTGGTTAAGCATGGAACATAAATTGACATTCCATAATGCATCAATTGGAGGAATTCTGATTGGCTGACTCTTTTTTACAACGGATGGAAGCAAGCTCGCATTTATCGGGGGGTAGCGTCGCGTATATCGAAGCTCTGTACGAGAACTATTTAGAAAATGCCAACAGCGTCCCGCAAGAATGGCGTGAATACTTTGGTACTCTACCTCGTACTCAATCATCTCACAACGACGTTCCACACAGCGGGATCATTAACCATTTTGAACGCTTAGGTCGTAATCGACTCAAGATTCAACCTGAACGGGTTAGTACTTCGGTTCTAAGCGATCATGAACGTAAGCAGACAGCTGTTTCAGAATTGATCGAGGCTTATCAATCACGGGGACATCGCAAAGCAAAAATTGATCCGTTGAATGCCTGGAAGTCCGAACAAGCGCCTGACTTAGAACTGGATTTTCACGGGTTGTCGATCGCTGATTTAGACACGGTTTATAAGACTGGTTCGACGTATTTGTTCAAGGAAGAAGAACGGTCACTTCGAGATATTGTGGATGCGCTGGAGAAGACCTACTGTGGTAGTATCGGTACTGAGTATACGGGAGTGTCGTCCACACAAGAGAGATTATGGATACGTGGCTGCTTAGAAAGTGTGCACTCGCAGATGCAGTTTAGTGAAGAGACGAAAAAACGAATTCTCGAACGTTTGACCGCTGCCGAAGGACTAGAACGATATTTGCAGAATCGGTACCCTGGAACGAAACGTTTCGGTTTAGAAGGCGGCGAAAGCTTGATTCCGATGTTGCACGAAATTACCCAGCGCGCTGGAATGTGGCGTGTCAATGAAATCGTCATTGGAATGGCCCATCGCGGAAGGTTAAACGTGCTCGTCAATATATTGGGGAAAGAGACTAGTATTCTGTTTGATGAGTTTGAAGGTACCGCTGCCCAACTATACGAAACTGGCGACGTCAAATACCACATGGGATTTTCGAGTAATCTCGAAACGCATGGAAAAGAAATCCATCTCGCCCTCTCATTTAATCCTTCTCACCTAGAAATTGTCGATCCCGTGGTAGAAGGTTCTTGTCGAGCTCGGCAAGATCGACGACAAGATTTTCACCGCGAACAAGTATTCCCAATCCTTATTCACGGTGATGCTTCCATTGCAGGTCAGGGTGTCGTGATGGAAACGTTTCAGATGTCACAAACCAGGGGATATTCCACTGGTGGAACTCTTCACATCATCATCAATAATCAAATCGGATTCACGACGAGTCGTCCCGACGATGCGCGCTCGACGGAATACTGTAGCGAGGTTGCAAAGATAATAGGAGCGCCAATATTTCACGTAAATGCCGATGATCCAGAGGCTGTTGTGTACGTAGCACAGATTGCGTCTGATTATGTTAACGTTTTTGGCAAAGATGTTGTGATAGACTTGGTTTGTTATCGGCGTCGTGGTCACAATGAAGCGGAAGATCCAATGAAGACGCAACCTTTGATGTACCAACAGATTCGAAAACATCCAACAACTAGACAGATTTATGCCGAAAGACTAGTAAGTGAAGGAGTCGTTACCGACAAAGAAGCCCAAGCACTTGCACGTCAAATTCGTACTCGATTAGACAATGAAGAACCTATCGCCCTATCGGTAGTCAGTGAACCTGATACACAAATGTTCGTGGATTGGCGACCGTACCTAGGACATGATTGGACTGATAAAGCTGATACTGCCATTTCGCTGAAACGATTGCGAGAAGTCATGGATCGAGCTAATACCGTTCGGCAGGGATTTCTATTACACAAACAAGTACAAGGAATTTATGACGATCGTCGTGCAATGGCAGCCGGTGGTAAACCGATCAACTGGGGATTCGGCGAAATGGCTGCATACGCCTCGTTACTAGACGACGGTTTCGACGTACGAATCACAGGACAAGATGTAGGAGTTGGAACATTCTCTCATCGACACGCCAGTATTTATTGTCAAAAAACGGGCGAACAATTGATTCCACTGCAAGAAGCATTCGACGATCAACGCTTCGAAATTTACGATTCATTACTTTCCGAGGAAGCTGTCTTGGCGTTCGAGTATGGTTATGCAACTACATCACCGACTACATTAGTGATTTGGGAAGCTCAGTTCGGTGACTTTGCTAACGGGGCACAAGTTGTATTTGATCAGTTTATTTCGAGCGGTGAGACGAAATGGGGACGACAATGTGGTTTAGTGGTCCTGCTACCGCACGGACTCGAAGGGCAGGGTCCCGAACATTCCTCTGCTCGACTCGAACGCTACCTACAAAGCTGCGCTCAACACAACATACAAATTTGTATTCCAACAACACCAGCACAAATCTTTCATTTATTACGACGACAAATGATTCGTATGATGCGTCGCCCACTAATCGTATTTACACCGAAGAGTTTGCTACGACATAAGTTAGCGAGTTCCACTATAGATGAATTTTCTCAGGGAACTTTTAGGAATGTGATAGATGAATTTGATTCATTAAAAAAATCAAGCATAGAGCGATTAGTACTATGTTCTGGTAAAGTCTTCTACGACTTACTGACACGACGGCGTGAGGATAAACGAAAAGATATAGCCATCGTTCGTCTAGAACAACTGTACCCCTTTCCGCGAGACGATTTACTTAAAGTCCTCCGTAAGTACACTAATCTGAGCGAGATTGTGTGGTGTCAGGAAGAACCACAAAATCAAGGAGCATGGTTTTCTAGTCGCCATCACATGGATCGGGTGATTGCTCAAACCCATCCGAACATTAGGTTGTGCTATGTCGGACGAAAACCTTATGCAGCCCCAGCAGTTGGCTCACCAGCACGCCATGCACGGCAACAGCGGGAGGTCGTTGAAGGGGCACTTTATGGACAGTTGGAAGAAAACCGTTGACTACTGAGATTAAAACTCCTGCCTTTCCAGAATCTATTTCCGAAGGCGAACTGACAAAATGGTACAAGAAAGAAGGTGAACAAGTCGATCGCGACGAACTTTTAGCCGATATTGAGACCGAAAAAACAACACTTGAAATCCCTTCACCAATTTCAGGTACGATCATCAAAATCGCTAAACAGGAAGGCGAAACCGTGGGTGGTTCTGAGCTGATCGCTGTAGTTGCAGAAGGGACAACCGTGCTCGACGGTGATGAACGAGTTGAACACGGAAAAGAAACAGAAATTGATCAAGGTCGAGGCGGACAAACGATTGCTTCGCCGTCAGCAAGGAAGTTGGCGCAAGAAAAAGGTATTGACCTTACTAAGGTTACTGGCACTGGTCGTCGAGGTCTAATCACGAAAGAAGACGTCTTGACATCAACGCAACAAACTCGCGTTGAACCGAAAGTACCGCAAGCAGAAAAAGTTCCAAGTCAACCACCTGCTTTTGAAATGCCGGAAGAGGAAGGGGAACGAATCGAACGACGCGTGCCGATGTCCAGACTTCGTACGACTATTGCTAAACGATTAGTCGAAGCTCAGCACAACGCAGCGATGTTGACGACTTTTAATGAAGTGAATATGCAACCAATCATTCGTATGCGTAAACAATACCAGGAAGAATTTCAAAAAGTACACCACGGAACTAAATTGGGTTTCATGAGTTTCTTTGTGCGCGCATCAGTAGAAGCTTTAAAGCGCTTCCCTTTAGTTAATGCTTCAATCGATAGCAATGACATTTTGTATCACGGATACTACGATATTGGAGTGGCAGTGAGTACCGAACGTGGATTGGTCGTACCGGTTGTTCGGAATGCCGATACTCTAGGGTTAGCACAGATTGAGGATCAGATCGCAAAGTTTGGTAAGCAGGCACGAGAAGGAAAACTCGCCATTGAAGACATGCAGGGCGGAACGTTTACGATTTCCAACGGAGGAGTGTTCGGTTCGTTACTATCAACACCAATTTTAAATCCACCACAGACCGCGATCTTAGGGATGCACAAGATTGAAGAACGGCCTATCGTGGAACAAGGTGAGATCGTGATTAGACCAATGATGTATCTAGCACTGTCTTACGATCACCGATTAATTGATGGTGCTGAAGCTGTACGCTTTTTGGTTTCGATTAAGGGAATGCTTGAAGATCCAGCCCGGATTCTTTTAGAGTTATAACAGGAGGGGATAATGGATAGAACGACTGACTTAGTAGTTATCGGCGCGGGTCCAGCCGGATACGCCGCTGCCATTCGTTGTGCGCAGTTAGGATTCAAGACCATCTGTATCGATAAGTCGGTCGATGTGCAACGAAAACCGACTTTAGGAGGAACATGTTTAAATTGGGGATGTATCCCGTCAAAAGCGTTGTTGGACATTTCTCAGAAATTCAAGGATACTAAAGAGTACGCTGAAATAGGAATAGGAGTATCGGAACCAACGATGGACGTCAACCAAATGATGGCCTTTAAAGACTCGGTCGTAAAGCGGTTAACGGGAGGAATCCAGACTCTGTTCACTGGCAATGGCGTGACTTTCTTGCCTGGTGTTGGTCAGTTAGGACATGGAAAACAAGTCTCTTACCGTGGACACGATGGTACAAGTGAATTAATCGATGCAAAGCACGTGATCCTTGCTCCAGGTTCAGTGCCAATGGAAATCAGTGCAGCACCATTGGATAATGAATTCATCGTAGATTCGACTGGGGCATTGGAGTTCGATAAAGTACCGAAAAAACTAGGCATTATCGGCGCGGGAATTATTGGGCTTGAGTTGGGTAGTGTATGGCGAAGACTGGGTTCCGAAGTTGTTATATTGGAAGCGCTTGACGATTTTCTACCGATGGTCGATCGTCGTATTGCACGTGATGCGCTACGGATATTTAAACAACAGGGACTAGATATTCGCTTAGGTGCCCGTGTTGTCGGTACTGAGGTAAGCGACGGTTCCGTGAGTGTGAATTACCAGTTAAAAGGTGAAGATCAGACTTACGCATGCGACAAGATTATTGTCGCCGTGGG
Organism: Gammaproteobacteria bacterium; assembly: GCA_009845835.1. Classification (GTDB taxonomy): domain Bacteria; phylum Pseudomonadota; class Gammaproteobacteria; order Pseudomonadales; family Azotimanducaceae; genus Bin55. The sequence goes on from VXYV01000029.1 coordinate 19,414, forward strand.
TCGTCGACCCTACACGGAAGGTCTCTTAAGTGAAGGTAGCGCCATCAAGGCTGATGAACGTGGTTCGTTATTTGTGAACGATTTGTGCTCGACTAGTGCACCGGATATATATGCCGTTGGCGATGTTGTTCGGGGACCGAAGTTGGCCCACAAAGGTATGGAAGAAGGAGTGATGGTAGCTGAACGCATTGCTGGACATAAACCACTGGTGAACTACGATACCGTTCCTTCCGTGATTTATACACATCCGGAAATTGCTTGGGTGGGAGAAACCGAATCCGAGATTCAAGCTATGGGGGATGAATTCAAGTCTGGTATGTTTTCGTATGCTGCCAACGGTCGCGCCATCGCAGCCAACGATACGGATGGTATGGTCAAGATTATTGCCGATAAGGCAACCGATCGAGTCCGTGGCATACACATCATTGGTTCGCAAGCATCCGAATTAATAGCTCAGGGTGTGATTGCGATGGAATTTGGTGCAACTGCAGAAGACCTCGCGCTAACAATGTTTGCCCATCCGTCATTGTCCGAATCCGTGCACGAAGCAGCCCTTGGTGTCAATGGTAACGCAATCCATGCTGTGAATCGTCGTAAATCTAGTAAGTGACAGCTACGGCGTTCTATTAATTTTGACGTGATCAACTAGATTATGTGTTGGTCCGCAGCTTTCTCTTTTTGGAATCCTTGAGTGAATTTACACGAATACCAAGCTAAATCATTATTTGCCGAATATGGTTTACCCGTTTCGACCGGTCAAGCCGCTCAAACCAGTGAGGAAGCAGTTGCAACCGCACAAAAGTTAGGTGGAACGAGGTGGGTTGCAAAGGTCCAAGTTCATGCTGGTGGTCGCGGGAAAGCTGGTGGCGTAAAACTTATTGATTCCCTTGATGATCTTAGGTCCTTCGCCAACCGCTGGCTTGGCAACCGTTTAGTCTCTTCACAGACGGATTCTTTAGGCCAATTAGTCTCGTGTATTTATGTCGAATCCGTAACAGACATTGAACAAGAGTTCTACTTAGGTGTCGTTATTGATCGATCTAGTCGACGTGTGATTGTGATGAGTTCCGGGGAAGGCGGAGTTGATATTGAGAGTGTAGCGGCAGCTACACCAGAAAAAATACTGCGATGTTCCATTGATCCATTTTTAGGGGCACAAGCATATCAAGCCCGAACGATGGCGTTTCAATTAGGGGTTCACGGTAAACAGGTTAAGCAATTCATTCGAATTTTTATGAATTTATGTGAATTGTTTCACAAATTAGATTGTTCACTTGTGGAAATTAACCCTTTGGTCTTGACTAGTAGTGGCGACTTACTTTGTTTGGATGCGAAAGTCAACATCGATAGTAATGCTTTGTTTCGACACCCACGCCTTGAGTACATGGCAGACCCAACACAGTTGGACGAACGGGAAGTTCAAGCCGCGAAATTTAACCTGAGTTATGTCTCGCTGGATGGAGATATCGGATGTATGGTCAATGGCGCGGGATTAGCCATGGGCACCATGGATCTGGTAAAACTGTATGGTGGGAATCCGGCTAACTTTCTAGATGTAGGGGGTGGAGTTCAAAAAGAATCGGTAGCTGAAGCATTCAAGATTTTATTGTCGGACGAAAAAGTCAAAACAGTTCTTATCAATATCTTTGGTGGAATCGTATCGTGTGAAATCATCGCCAAAGGAATTGTTGAGGCCTATCGTGGAGTAGGTGTTCAGATTCCGGTCGTAGTACGATTTGACGGCAATAGCGCGCGTGAAGGACGCGAAGTCTTCCGCCATAGTGGTCTAAACATTGTTGCAGCAAATTCATTACAAGAAGCAGCGCAACTAGCGGTTTCTGCCGCCAAGGGTGAAGTATGAGTATTTTGATTGACAAAAATACTCAAGTTGTATGCCAAGGATTTACGGGTTCGCAGGGTACATTCCATAGTCAGCAAGCAATCGCGTACGGTACGAAATTGGTTTGTGGGGTAGTTCCCGGACGTGGCGGTCAAGAGCACTTGGGGTTACCGGTATTTAATACGGTAAGTGATGCTATTGAAAATACGGGTGCGACGGTTTCAGTAATTTACGTTCCTGCGCCATTTTGTTTAGACTCGATACTTGAATCGATTGAAGCTAGATTGGAACTCGTGGTATGTATCACCGAAGGACTACCGGTCCTCGATATGCTCAAAGCCAAAGCGTATGCCGATCTGCTTGGGGTACGCGTGGTCGGACCTAATTGTCCTGGAGTAATTACACCAGGTGAGTGTAAGATTGGTATCATGCCTGCTGAGATTCATCGACCCGGCAAGATTGGTGTAGTCTCGCGCTCCGGAACCTTGACCTATGAAGCTGTAAAACAAATCAGCGATCGCGGATTTGGTCAAAGTACTTGTGTAGGAATTGGCGGGGATCCTATTCCAGGTACGAATTTCATTGATGTCATTGCTTTGTTCGAACAAGATGTCGAAACTGAAGCTATTGTGATGGTAGGTGAAATAGGTGGTACTGCTGAGGAAGAAACAGCTGAGTACATCAAGCATAACGTTTCCAAACCGGTAATCGCGTATATCGCTGGTGCTACTGCACCGAAAGGGAAACGTATGGGACATGCAGGAGCAATCATTGCGGGTGGTAAAGGGACAGCCGAAGAAAAGTTCACAGCCTTAGATCGTGCAGGAGTTAGCACGGTACGAGATTTAGCACAGATTGGTGATGCCTTACTTGACACTCTTGGATAATGAGCAAGCTCAATTTCTGCTTTCGAATTCTTGAAATTTAGGCGATTCGACACTATTTCTGATACTCCTAATCTAACCAAACCATAGCTATGACTAGTCAAACATTAGGTTTTCAAACGGAAGCCAAGAAATTGCTTCATCTCATGATTAACTCTTTGTATTCCAACAAAGAAGTTTTCCTACGAGAACTCATCTCAAACTCCTCTGATGCAATTGATAAGTTGAGATTCAAAGCACTTAATGAACCCGATCTTCTTGCCGAAGACGAAGAACTAAAGATTTCGATCAATTTTGATGAAAAAGCCTTGACACTATCTGTCTCGGACAACGGCATCGGCATGACACGGGATGAGGTAGTGGAAAATTTGGGTACGATAGCCAAATCGGGTACTGAAGAATTTTTCGATATGCTCACCGGTGATCAACAAAAAGATGCTGCCTTAATTGGGCAATTTGGCGTCGGGTTTTATAGTTCCTTTATGGTTGCCGATGAAGTTTCTGTACTTACTCGCAAAGCTGGGTCGGATCAAGGCACGCATTGGACGTCTAAGGGTGAAGAAGAATTTACCGTAGACGATGCAGAAGCGCCTCGTGGTACTAGCGTCATCCTTAAACTCAAAGATGATGCGAAAGAGTATGCTAGTGATTATCGTTTGCGACAGATTGTTAGGCGATATAGCGACCATATCGCTGTACCAGTTTATATGCCAGATCATGACAGTGATAATGACACGACAGACTGGGCAACAGTCAATGAAGCGAAAGCACTGTGGATGCGTTCGCGGTCGGAGATTAGCGACGACGAGTACAAAGAGTTCTACAAACACATTTCCCACGATTTTGAAGACCCAATCGCGTGGAGTCACAATAAAGTGGAGGGAAAGCTCGAATATACCAGTTTGCTTTATATCCCAAAACGTGCTCCCTGGGATTTATTCAACCCAAACTTCGCGCACGGCCTCAAACTTTACATTCAACGCGTTTTTGTCTTAGACGAAGCTGAGGTTTTTCTACCATCGTACTTGCGGTTTGTTAAAGGGGTAGTCGATTCCAGTGATTTACCGTTGAACGTTTCAAGAGAAACGCTCCAAAAGAGCAGATCAGTCGAGAATATCCGTAATGCCATTGGCCGCAGAGTACTTGAACGACTAGAAAAACTAGCGGTCGACGACTGTGAAGCTTTTGGTGAGTTTTGGGACAATTTTGGCAACGTTCTCAAAGAAGGTACACCACTTGAAAATCCGCATCGAGAAACTTTGATGAAGTTGCTCAGGTTTGCGACAACTCACGACGACAACACTGAGCGTGAGGAACGGACTTCTTTGCGACAATATGTAGATCGAGCGAGTAGTGATCAGACTCACATTTACTATGTGATTGGCGAAAATGAACGGATTGCGCGAAATAGTCCCCATCTCGAAGTATTTCTTAAACAGGGGATCGAAGTCTTACTATTGAACGATGCAGTCGATGCTTGGATGATGTCACATCTGTCTGAATTTGATGGTAAGAAGTTTCAAGATATCACGCGAAGTAATCTAGATTTACCAAAAGCCGCAGAGGGTAAAAAAGACGACAAGGACGACAAAGTTGATAACGATGATCCATTCGATGAGGATTTGTTACAACGGATGAAGATGATTCTCGATGATAAAGTTGAATCTGTGGCTAAGTCTAATCGTCTAGTTGATTCACCTGCATGTTTGGTCTTAGGAGTAAATGATGTTGATGTGCATGTACGACGGCTACTAGAAGCGTCAGGACAGGAAGTACCAATGCCAAAACCTTCGTTAGAAGTGAATACTGACCACGCTTTGGTGCAACATCTAGTTGGACAATCGGATGAGGCATTATTTTCAGACATTGTTCATATTCTGTATGAACAAGCAGCACTTGCGGCTGGTTCCTTCCCAATCGAAGCAGGTGCACATGTCAAACGAGTTAATCGGTTACTTACGGACCTACTAGTCTGAACGACACGCACATGACCGTTGCGGTGATTGGGGCAGGCAACTTTGGGACGGTGATCGCCAATATTGTCGCCGCCAACGGATACGATACCACACTATGGATGCGTGATGAATCCCAGTTGACGGAAATTCTTAAATGCAATGAGAATCGTCGTTATTTGCCTGGATACCCACTTCACGAAAAGATACGTTCGACAACAGACATTGCCGCCGCAGTAGGGTCAAGTCAACTCGTATTCGTTACGGTTCCTAGTCATTCGTTTCGCGAAGTAGCACAATTGATTGGGAATCACCTCAGACCTTACTCACACACGGTTAGTGCTACTAAAGGGATAGAACAAAGTTCATTCAAACTAATGAGTGAAATACTGCGAGAAGAACTGCCACCCTGTTCAATAGGTATTCTGAGTGGACCAAACCTAGCCGAAGAAATCGCACGCGGAATGTATGCTGGTACTGTAATTGCGAGTATTGATACCGAACTTATATCACTTGTTCAAGACACCTTGAGTAGTAAAACGTTTCGTGTATACTCAAGTACTGATACGTACGGTGTCGAGTTGGCGGGTGCATTGAAGAACATTTATGCAATCATTTGTGGTGTTGCGTCTGCTCTTAACTTAGGTCAGAACACGGCCTCTTTAGTCATGACGCGTGGTTTAGTCGAGATGAGTAGATTTGCTGAAGCAATGGAAGGAAATCGGTATACCTTTTTGGGGTTGTCCGGTGTAGGTGATTTGGTTGCAACATGTACTTCTCCTCATTCACGAAACTATCAACTTGGAGTCGAGATTGCCACTGGACTGTCGCTAGAAGATGCGATGAACAAGTTAGGTAAACTCGCCGAAGGAGTCTATACATTACAAGCTGTATACGAACGGAAAAAGTCATTGGACATTTATATGCCCCTCGTGGACGGGTTGTACCGTGTTCTCATCAAGGGCGAGAGTTTACAATCTACGATCGATGATTTAATGACTTCAGAACAACGCGAAGATGTGGAATTTAACGATAACCGGCAGCAATGAGTTTGTTCCTTAGCAAAAATAAAATAGGGTTCTTTGGCGGAGTGATCTTGCTATGCGCGACAAGTTGTATAACAGCAAAAGAGTTGATTCTTTCCGAACAACCGCGATATCGCTTGAATACGGAATCTACCTCTGAACAAGTCGAGCCTTATACCTTTATCTATGGACCGGTAGATAAGGTAAAGCATGAAATTTCATTTACTCGATCCGTCAAACTTTTTGGAAAGATCTATCGTCGTACCTATGAAACACCAACCGATATCGGCAGGATTGAAGCATTTGGGCGATATCGTTCCGAATTATTGGACAAAGGAGGAGAGATTCTCTTCGAATGTGAAGGTCGCGACTGCGGTCGAGCTACGATTTGGGGCAACGAAATTTTTAAGGAACGCGAGCTCTCGACCATCGACAAGAAGCAATCTTTTTTGGCTGGTACAGTGCAAGTGGACGGCGCTCAGAAGTTGATTTCTGTGTACGTCGTGGAAAGAGCGAATCGCAGGGTATTTGCTCATATTGTTGAAGTTGCGCCAGAATCCAACATTAAATTTGCGACGAATTCAAATATCGACAGTAAATTGGCGCGCGATGGAATAGTTCATATCGAGGGAGTCATACCGAATCAAGATGGAAAGCTATCTAATGAAAGTATTGTTGAATTACGGCGAATCGCGCGTGAACAACTCACCGCTTTTACGGATGAGTCCATCTACGTAGTTTGCCATCTCGCGGGTTCTTTAAGTTCCGAAGAATTGGTTGCAAATTCCCAAGTGTGTGCAGAAACGATATCGGCTCTCTTAGCAGAAGAAGCAGGATTTGAAATATTGGCTTTTGGTGTTGGTCCCTTCGCACCGCTAGATGGCGTCGCGCAATCTCGGATTGAATTAATCATTCCGAAATTGCTTCCTCGCGATTAAGTGAAACGCTAGAGCGTATATCAAACTCGTCTATGAATTTGTGTGAGGTAGTAGTACGGTTGTGTCGGGACGTAAACATCTCGGTATTTTTTGGCGTTCCAGGCATCCACAATTTACCGATTTATGCTGCGTTAAACAAATTAGAGACGAAACTTTACACGACTAGACACGAACAAAGCGCTGCTTTCATGGCTGATGGTTATGCTCGTGCAACCGGTAAAGTTGCTGGATGTGTTTTGATTGATGGTCCTGGGTTTTTAAACGCAACCACTGCGATTGGTCAAGCGAATGCGGACTCTATTCCGATGGTTGTACTCACCCCGTGTTTCGATAGTAAACGTACCGGTGTTTTACACCAGTTACCGGGGCAAGGACGAATTTCTCGTGAGTTATGCCGGACGCACATTCGTTTAACCGAAGAGGTCTCTCCAGAGACAATCGGTTTCCAATTACAGAATCACTTAAGTAATAAACGACCTGGTGTACTGCATATTGAGATACCCATGACGTTGTTTGATCGACAAACTGACTTCAGCTTTGAATTTCGTGAAGATCAAGTTGTTCCGGAACAAAACGACGGAATTGTACAGGCAAAAAATTTCTTGCAACAAGCCAATACGACACTTATCATTGCAGGTGGAGGAAGTCTCTCTGCGGTGCGAGAGATCCAGCAACTTGCTGAAACTATAGATGCACCCGTTGTTAACACCACCGCGTCGAAAGGTATTCTTCCGTTAGATCATCCTTTACGAGTAGGCGCGAGTCCTTCATTACCGGAAGTCCGGCAGTTTATCGAGTTGGCAGACACTGTAGTCGCAGTTGGGACGGAGTTAGGGGAAACTGACTTTGATTTTTTCCTCACAGGTAAAGAACTGGATATTAAGCAATTAATCAGAATCGATATTGATCCTTCACAGTTACACGCTAACGTTCGTGCTGATTTACCGATACGAGGACTAGCAAAGGATGTCATTTTAGGGCTATATCTAACCAAGGAAGCGGTGAATAGTGGAGCAGAGCGAGTAGGAGCGTTGTCTACACTAATTCAAAAAAATCGATTCTATGATACTAGGATGAGAGATTTTCTTAGCGTGATTCAAGATCGAACCGATGTACTAGTTGGGGATTCTGCACAACCCAACTACTTTGCTCTTTGGTTGTATGAACCGCGGTTTCCGCGTTCTTACTTTCACAGTGTGACAGGTTTTGGTACATTGGGTTATGGAATTCCTGCAGCGATTGGGGCAAAAGTCGGTCGACTCAATGATCGTGTTGCTTGTTTAATTGGTGATGGTGGGGCAGGGTACACATTGGCGGAAGTGCAGACCGCCACACAGTTTGAATTGAATATACCATTTATCATTTGGAACAATTATGGTTTCAAGGAAATCGATAAGGCGGTGAGTGTCGAATCTTCTTCTAGGTATTACGACTCACCTAGACCACCTTGTTATCGAGCGCTTACTGATGCATTTGGCATGGAGTATAGCTTTCCGCAAAACCTTGCCGAACTAGATTCTGCCGTAGAAATGGCTTTTTCTCGAAGTTGTCCAACGATTATTGAGGTAGAGGAAAGTAGATTTGTAGATTCAGTTTCTTTGGAAAATTGGTTCAAAGAACCGCTGAGTTAGACTGTCGTTTTTCGACGAATTTTTACTATATGTTGTCTCAACGCAAAATCGAAAGTCAAATCGATTCTGGTACTAGCGGATAAAGATGATCGTTGTCCAAAATTAGTAGAATCCATTACCATCAAATATCCATTGACATACTAGTTCCGTAATCTAACCGTCCCTTCCTCAATTATGAACCAAACTCTATTCGATAAGATTTGGCAGCTTCACTTCGTCGGCCAACGAGACGATGGTCTCGAGTTGATGTACATTGACCGTCATTTGATTCATGAAGTAACCTCACCACAAGCATTTGAAGGTTTACGACTTGCCAATCGCATGCCTTGGCGAAAGCAGAGCATCCTTGCAACAGTAGATCACTCCATCCCGACACGTAATCGACACAATGGAGTTGAAGGGATCGACGATTCAATTGCCAGAGAACAAGTTATTACCTTAGACAAAAACTGTCGCGAGCACGAAATCGAATATTTTGACATGCACGATGAACGGCAAGGAATCGTACATGTAGTCGGACCAGAACAAGGGGCGACTTTACCCGGGATGACCATAGTTTGTGGTGATTCACATACTTCGACCCATGGTGCATTCGGGGCACTAGCACACGGAATTGGCACGTCTGAAGTGGAGCATGTGCTAGCTACTCAATGTTTAGTTCAAAGTAGGAGCAAAAACATGCGAGTAGAGTTTCGTGGCACTCTTCCCAGAGGAGTGTCTGCAAAGGACATGATTCTTGCACTGATTAGACAGATTGGAACTGCAGGTGCGACTGGTCACGTTATCGAGTATTGTGGTGAATCGGTTGCAAATCTTTCGGTGGAAGGAAGAATGACAATTTGCAATATGTCTATCGAAGCAGGAGCACGCGCAGGACTAATGGGAATCGATAACACTTTGATGAACTATCTCGAAGGACGACCTTTTTCACCAGTGGGTAAACAATGGAATGATGCGGTGGATGTTTGGTTATCTCTCAATTCCGATGTAGGTGCAACTTACGATAAAGAGATTGTGGTGGAGATAAATGACTTAGCTCCACAAGTCAGCTGGGGAACCAATCCAGAAATGGTGGTCTCCATTGACGAAACCGTACCTGATCCCGCGAGTATGTCTTACGAAAAAGCTGAAACTGCACAACGTGCCCTGCAATACATGGGTCTAGAACCGGGTGTAGCGATGAAAGACTTGGAACTAGACAAAATATTCATCGGTTCATGTACGAATGCACGTATTGAGGATATACGTAGTGTCGCAGCAATTGTAGAAGGCCGTAGAGTAGCATCCAATTTGCAGGCTGCATACGTTGTCCCGGGGTCAGGTCTGGTGAAACAACAAGCTGAAGCGGAAGGGTTGGACGAGATCGTAAAAGCTGCGGGTTTTGAGTGGAGAGACCCTGGATGTTCGATGTGCCTGGCAATGAATGATGATCGTCTTTATCCTGAAGAACGCTGTGCATCGACGTCGAACCGAAATTTTGAAGGTCGTCAGGGACATTTAGGTCGTACGCATTTGGTCAGTCCAGCCACAGCTGCTGCAAGCGCTATTCAAGGAAGATTGGCAGATGTGCGTGAATACTTGTAGGTTAGGTTAATGTGACGAGCAAACACCTCAAATTCATCCAGCATTCAGGAAAGGTTGTTCCGTTTGATCGCGCGAACGTCGATACCGATCAAATCATTCCCAAACAGTTTCTCAAATCAATCAAGAGAACTGGATTCGGTGAAAACCTGTTCGACGCTTGGCGATTCTTAGACGAGGGGTATATAGGTAAGACCGATCGTCAAGAGAATCCAAAATTTGTTCTAAACTATCCTCAATATCACGACGCATCGATCTTGCTTGCTCGGCGAAACTTTGGCTGTGGTTCAAGTCGGGAACATGCAGTTTGGGCGCTTCTGCAGTACGGTTTTCGGTGCGTCATAGCACCATCGTTTGCTGATATTTTCTACAACAACAGTTTGAACAATGGTTTGTTGCCAGTTACTTTGAGTGAAACTCAGGTCGATACTCTGTTTCGATTGACTTACGAAAATAAAACATTGACTATTGAAATTGATTTAGAGACGCAACAGATAACTGGCGAAAAACTCGACACCATCGGTTTTACGATTGATCCGAATCGACGACTTAGGTTATTGGAAGGACTAGATGAAATTGCATTAACGCTCAAACATGCGTCCGAGATTCAGGAGTTTGAAAAACAACATCGGCAACGTATGCATTGGCTCTTTTCTTCTCGATGAACACCCCATACTCAGCTTCGATACTGATCCTTGCTGGTGATGGGATCGGCGCTGAAATCATGCCACATGCAGTTACCGTTATGCAAACTGCGGCGAAAGATATGGTGGAACTCGACCTCGTTCATGCAGATTGTGGTGGTTGTTCTATCGACGCTCATGGTGTTCCTATTACAAGGGAGGTAATACGGCAAGCTGAAGTTTCTAAAGCCGTACTTCTAGGTGCAGTGGGAGGACCGAAGTGGGACGGATTACCCATAAATCAAAAGCCTGAGAAGGGCTTATTACAACTGAGATCACACTTAGATTGTTTCGCGAATTTAAGACCAGCAATTACGTTTTCTCCTTTAGCTACTGCTTCCTCATTGAAACAGCATTTGATTGCTAGCCTCGATATATTGATTGTTCGCGAGCTGACGGGTGGTATATATTTTGGCACACCCCGAGGTATCGAACAAAGTGACAATCAACGGAAAGGATTCAATACATTGGTTTACGATGAATCTGAAATTTCGCGGATTGCGCACGTTGCCTACACTCTTGCGCAAAAACGGAACAAAAAGCTGTGTTCTGTCGATAAAGCCAATGTGCTAGAAGTTTCTCAATTGTGGAGAGAAATCGTTTCAGGTATTAATGTTAAATATCAAGATGTAGAACTAACACACATGTACGTAGATAATGCGGCAATGCAATTGGTTAGAGATCCGCGTCAATTTGACGTCTTGGTAACAGGTAATATGTTTGGAGATATTCTTTCTGATTTAGCGGCAATGTTGACTGGGTCTCTTGGAATGCTACCCTCGGCATCTCTCAATGTGGCAAATCGCGGACTTTATGAACCTGTTCATGGCTCAGCACCGGATATTGCCGGTCAAAACATTGCCAATCCACTCGCCACTATCCTATCGATTTCCATGATGTTTCGATATAGTTTGGATTTACCGAAGGTGGCCGACGATATTGACGCTGCGGTTGATCGAGTTCTCAATAGTGGATACCGAACTGCTGATATCATGCCAGATGATTCAACCGAAACAATAACAGTTGTTGGTACTGATCAAATGGCAGATTTAGTTAACCAAGAATTAAAAAGGTCGAAGTGCGAAAATTCAACGTCGCGATAGTCGGTGCGACTGGAATCGTCGGTGAGACGCTATGCGAAGTTTTGCAAGCGAGGAAGTTTCCGTTTGAAGAAGTGACTTTACTGGCATCGTCTCGATCAGCAGGCAAAAGAATTCTTGTTAACGGTAAGTATCGTAAAGTAGAACTTTTGGAAGAGTGCGATTTTTCCAACATCCAAATCGCTTTTTTCACAGCAGGAAGTGAAGTTTCGCAACTGTATGTACCTCGTGCAGTCGCCGCTGGTGCTATCGTCGTCGACAACACTTCCCATTATCGGTTAAAAGAAAATGTACCTTTGGTCGTTCCAGAAGCGAACGGCGAACTCGTTGAGAAAGGGTTGCAGACGCGAATCATTGCAAACCCAAATTGCTCTACAATTCAACTGGCAGTAGCTATCAAACCAATTTATGATGTTGTTGGTATTGATAGAATCAATATCGCTACCTATCAATCTGTTTCCGGTGCCGGAACGCGAGCATTGTCTGAATTAGCCTCACAAACTGCGAACATACTTAATTCGACAGAGTTCTCTACTGAAGTTTTTCCTGTGCAGATGGCTTTCAACGCTATTCCGCATATTGGTGAGTTCCAAGAGAATGGCTACACTGCCGAAGAAATGAAACTGGTTCAGGAAACAAAAAAAATATTCGCTGACTCTGAGCTCAAAGTCAATGCGACCTGTGTTCGACTGCCTATTTTTATCGGACATTCTGAAGTAATTCACCTAGAAACTAAAACGAAAGTAGAACTATCTAAAGTGAAGAAATGTTTTGAATCGGCGATTGGCGTTCAGTTAATGGATGAACATCGATCAGGTGGATATCCTACACCGGTGGTGAATGCTGCCGGTAACGACCTGGTGTTCGTTGGTCGACTCCGACAGGATCTATCGCTTCCAAATGGATTAAGTCTCTGGGTAGTCTCGGACAACGTTCGAAAAGGGGCAGCACTCAATAGTGTTCAGATCGCCGAGGAGTTGATTACTCATCTCAATTAGACTAGCGAAGAAGTAGCTATGAAATCCCGTGTCGCGCTCGGGATCGAGTATCGCGGTACCGATTTTTGTGGTTTTCAGTACCAGCAGAACGGTAGGTCCATTCAAACTGAATTGGAAACGGCACTTTCTCGCATTGCTAATGAAGAGATTCAGATTAAATTCGCAGGACGAACTGATTCGGGCGTGCATGCGACGAATCAAGTGATAAGTTTTGATTGTTCAAACTCTCGATCAAGTTTAGCTTGGTTAGATGGAACTAATACTTATCTTCCGCAGGATATTGCCGTGCACACGGTTCAAAAAGTCGACACTTCGTTCGATCCTAGGAGATCTTGCGCCTGGCGACGATATATGTACATCTTTGGAGAAAGTAAGTGGATTCCAGCAATTGGTCGAGAATTAGCAACTTGGATTCCTTATCCACTTGATGCCGGTCGACTAAATTCGGAAGTACAAGTATTGGTTGGTGAACATGATTTCACTTCATTTCGTTCGGCGCATTGTCAGTCAAAGTCTCCCTTTCGACTAGTACATTCCGTGGCGGTTATACGGTATAGAGACTTTGTCGTAATGGACATAGTTGCCAACGCGTTTCTGCAAAAAATGGTTAGGAATATCGCCGGTACTTTATTAGCTATTTCCAATAGAAAAGTAAAAGATTTGGAGTCGGTACTGCATGCACGTGATCGAAAATTCGCAGGTGCAACTGCACCTCCGGATGGGTTATACCTAGCACAAATTTTTTATGAAAATTTTGAAAATCTTAGCCAATTGAGACTACCGTTAATCATTGGGCAAGGATTACCTAACGAGTCTAACGGGGTGAAGCCCTATACTACGATTCGTTGAAAACCTGAACAAAGTTTATTGGATGACGTGCAAAATGTGGGTTTATATACCATGTAAACTATAATATAAAGCGATTAAATTTTTATATACTGTAGAAACAATAATATAAATCTTACGTTGATAAGAGTTATTGCAGATCATAACTTAAACCTCGCTTACTAAGTCCAATGATTGAAACACCTCATACACATCGCACCGGTAGGTACGAACGTCAATCAAAAGGATACTTAGCGTTCATTCCGGGTACCTTACCACCGGACCCTCCGGTTAAATTGGATACTAACTTAGAAAACGCCCATAGACGAGCTGAGATTGCACTCCACAAACTTGATGGTGTCATTGGGGTTTTACCGGAACCTAATTTATTTGTGATGATGTACATTCGCCTTGAAGCAGTGCTCTCAAGCCGTATTGAGGGAACTCAAAGTACATTGCAGGACGTTCTGGGTGCTGAAGTTAAACTGTTTCGAACCGAATATAAAAATGACGTATACGAAGTAATCAACTACATTGCTGCGATGCAACTTGGTATCGAAAAAGTGAAAGATGGACCTATAAATACGTCATTGATCAAAGATATTCATCGTGTTTTACTCAAGGACATCAGAGGTTCGAGGCTTGACCCAGGAGAGTTTAGATCAACTCAGAACTGGATTGGCCCCGAGGGATGTAGCATATATGAAGCAAGTTTTGTGCCTCCTCCCCCTAACCAAGTTGTACAACATATATGTGCTTTAGATCGTTTCGTCAACACTAGGGGCGACCTCCCTTTGCTAGTAAAAGTAGGGTTGACTCACGCGCAGTTTGAGTCGATTCATCCATTTCGCGACGGAAATGGGAGAGTTGGGCGCTTAATCGTGACATTAATGCTATACCAGAACAGGGTTTTGCAACATCCAGTTCTATATTTGTCGTGGTATTTCAACATACATCGACTTGAGTACTATCAGAAGTTACAGGAAGTTCAGAATACCGGTAATTGGGAGAATTGGTTAGTGTTTTTTTTGGGTGCGGTTGAAACCGTCAGCAAACAGGCTATTTCAACAGTTAAAAGCATACTAGCAATGCGTGAACGAGATCGTCATTGGATTAATGAAAATTTCGGTCGGTCAACAGCGAATGCACATCACGTACTTGATCGCCTGTACGTGTTTCCTTCTATCAGTGTGAATGAAGTTCGAGAATTGACTAGTATGTCGTATGACTCCTCCAAAATCTTGATTGAACGCATGGTCCAAGGGGGGCTACTCGTAGAACACACAGGATACGCACGAAATCGACGTTTTTTACTCTATAAATATGTTGAACTTTTTGACGCCGACTAGTTGATTGACCAGAGCAAAACTTGAGAATAGTTTGATTTTTATGGATGGAGTTGGGTCGGTTTGCGGGTTTCCTAAAACTCCGGTTCAAAAGGAAATGCTTCAACAAAGTTCGTCAGTGATAACATACCGGTTCTCACTGGAAAATCAAAGCCTTTATCCAATCAATCCAACCTCAAATTGCGCCCACAAACTACATCGCTCTAGCGTTTAACTTACGTCGCTTTCTCACAATACAATACGCGGGCAGGTGTTTTGTAGTTATCGTCATAGGGCTAAAATTACGATAGCATGGAAGCAACCACAAAATCATTGGAAGATTGGTTGAATTGGATCATCATCCAACATCAAACACACAAACCTTCAGGCTTTTACCGAACCTATCGAATCGCGCGTGAACTCGAACTTCTTCGTGTCGCGAAAACGATCATTGTTGTCGGGGGAACAAACGGCAAAGGTTCAACGGTACACTACTTAGAGAACCTGTGTATCGCTGGTAAAGTTTCTGTCGGTGTCACAACTTCTCCACATTTAGAAAGATTTAATGAACGCATCCGTATAAACGGTGAGGAAATATCCGACGAAATCATCGTCGACGCCTTTACTGTAATCCGACGAGTTCAAGCTTCTGTAAATCTCACATTTCACGAGTATGTAACACTCGCTGCCTTGTTTGTCTTCAAGAAAGCAGAAGTGGATTGCGCAGTCCTTGAAGTGGGACTAGGTGGTAGATTGGACGCGACCAATGTCTCCGAACGCGACGTTAACGTTATTACCTCAATTGGAACCGACCATCAAGATCGTTTAGGTTCAGATCGAGAGTCCATTGGCTTTGAGAAAGCGGGGATTCTACGTCGCCGTATTCCACTAATCTACGGGGACTCTGATCCGGTTTCGTCAGTCGAAGCTCGCGCATACACTTTGAATTGTCCCGTGTTTCACTTACAAGACTCGATCAAATATACTGGTTTCGAGCAAATACCATGGAATTTCGAACTGAATCATCCGGATGAACAATATACCATTCACATTGATGAACCACCTAACTTTCCGGAATCGGCAAGTTTAGCTTTAGGAGCCGCGAAACTCGCAGGACTAGATATCAATCCACGACATTGTCGCTCTCTTGACAAGTTTCAACTAGCAGGACGTTGTGAACTCTTTCAGTTTCAACAACGAACCTGGATTGTGGACGTTGGGCATAATCCTAGCGCGACCAGTTTTTTGATTCGATTTGTAAAGAAAAAACAACTGGGGAATTTAGCATTCGCGATTATTGGAGTTTTGCGTGACAAGGCATTACGTGATATTATTAGTACCACAAATCTACCGAATGATCAAATTGTTATCGTAGAAACACAAGGACACCGTGGATTAAGAATTGAACAATTAGCTAAGTTAAAAGAGTTACAGAGGTTTAAATTATCGCATACGCTAGGCGAAGCAATTGACTTTGTACTACAGAACACCGAAGCAGAGGATTTAATTGCAGTTTTCGGGTCTTTTGACTTAGTTCAAAGAATGCGAACCACGATTCTAGCAGCCAAGGATGGGTGAACACACTATGAAAGTCAATACTAGGGATGTCGTAATTGGCACCATATTCATTGTTGCTATTGCAGCAATTTTTGTACCGATGCTTTTCGATAAACCAATTGAAATTGATGAAGTCCCCGATACTGGGATTAATCAAGAACTCAGTATAGCGGAACCAGCTCCCGATTTTTCAAACGAAGATTTGGCTGTTACAGAACCGATTGTTGAATCAACCCAAATTGCAGAATTGGAAGAGATACGCGATAGCGTAGAAAAAAGAGTCGATTCGGAAGGTTTCGATAGTGAAACTAACGCATTACTCGGTACGCCAACGTTATCCGAAGAATCTACGGAAACGGCTCGTTGGGCTATACAACTAGCGAGTTTCAGTCAAGAACTCAGTGCCTCCAACTTTGTCGATCAGATCGTATCGGATGGTTACTCCTCGTGGGTTCACTCAACGAAGGTAAATGACTCTAAAGTTCATCGTGTGATTGTCGGTCCTTATACATCGCGCGAAGATGCAAATACTAAGTTGAATGAACTCAAGGAAAAGTACAATCTGCAACCAATTTTGGTTGACTTTGATTACTAAATGAAGATCGTCTCCGTGAATTATTTAGACGTCTTAATCGTTGTCTTAGTCTTGTTTTCTGGATCCATCGGTATATTTCGAGGTCTAGTTAGGGAGCTAGTCTCAACCGCAGCATGGATTATCGCCGCGATTATTGGAATTACACACGGCGAACAACTTGGTAATCTCATATTTTCGGCACAAACCATAGAACCATCTTGGGTTCCCCGTGCAGTTGGTGTATCAATCATTTTTGTAGTTGTGCTTGTCATCGGTGTATTTGCGCAGCGTCTTTTGCGAAAAGGGGTTAAATTAGTTGGTTTAGGTGGACTAGATCGAGTTCTAGGATGTGGTTTTGGACTGATCCGCGGAATATTCATTGTGATAGCCGTAGGTATAATTTTTAATCTAAGAACTTCATTAGAGAGTCCATGGGTCGACTCGTACTTCCTGCATTTCTTTATGAAATTCGAAACCTTTGTACAGGACATTTTCAGTTACTTTTCTGCTTACCTACCCGATTCATAAAACACGATCGTAACCAATGTGTGGCATCGTTGGTATAGTTAGTAGTCACGCACCTGTTAGCAACGAACTTTACGACGCGTTGTTGGTACTACAACATCGTGGACAAGATGCCGCCGGGATTGTGACAGCCCACAGTGATCGATGTCATGTGCACAAAGGTAACGGTCTAGTCAGCGAGGTTTTCAATGTTCCAACCATTGATCGGTTGCAGGGGAACATGGGAATAGGGCATGTACGTTATCCAACGGCTGGTACATCAAGTTCGCACGAAGCTCAACCCCTTTATGTAAACTCGCCACATGGAATTTGCCTAGCACACAATGGCAATTTAACTAATGTAAAACAACTGCGGGAAGAATATTTTTCTCGTGTTAGACGCCACATCAATACTCTTTCGGACTCCGAAATTCTTCTCAATGTCTTCGCGAACGAGCTGCAAACGTCAAGTAGAGTAGAAAAATTACTCTCACCAGAGGATGTGTTCGAAGCTGTTGGACGAGTACATCAAACCTGTCGCGGAGGATATGCAGTTGTCAGTTTAATTGTTGGAGTGGGAATTGTTGGATTTCGCGATCCTAGAGGTATTCGACCGTTGATTGTAGGAGTGAAACGGGGTGTAGTCGATGATTTTATTATTGCCAGCGAGTCGGCAACCTTGGCAGTTCTTGGATATGAAATACTGCGTGATGTACAACCTGGAGAAGCAGTTTTTATTGATGCACAAGGGCAGTTTCATTCGCAGGATTGTGCAGATAACAGTCAAAGGACTCCTTGTATTTTCGAGCATGTGTATTTTGCCCGACCTGATTCAGTCATGGATGGGATTTCAGTGTATAAAGCTCGATTACGTATGGGTGAACGATTAGCTAACACGGTCCTAGACTATTTTCCCAACCGCGAACACGATATTGATGTAGTCATTCCCATACCAGAGACCAGTCGTACCGCTGCGATTCCTGTAGCACATCAGCTCAACGTTAAATTACGAGAAGGATTCGTTAAAAATCACTACATCGGTCGTACTTTTATCATGCCAGGTCAGTCTATGCGACAACGTGGCGTACGACATAAACTTAATACTATCGCTTTGGAGTTTGAAAAGAAGAACGTGCTCTTGGTAGAAGACTCCATCGTGCGCGGGACGACCATGACCGAAATCGTACGTAAAGCAAAAAATGCTGGCGCGCGAAAGGTTTATGTCGCGTCAGCGGCTCCACCAGTTCGTTTTCCCAATGTTTTTGGTATTGACATGCCCGCAAGTCAAGAATTTATCGCGTACAATCGTTCGATCGAACAAATTCGACAAATTATCGGAGCTGACCTTCTCATTTATCAGAAGTTAAAAGATCTAGTTTCCGCAGCACAAGAAGGTAATCCGCAAATTGAACAGTTTGAATGCTCGGTTTTTGACGGTCATTATTACAACGAAGATGTGGACGAAGGATATTTAGCAGCACTTGCTGAAAGTCGAAATGACGAATCTAAGAAGATTAGAGAAGTAGATTTTGATTTCTGACTTGGTCAAGAAGGATACAAGCACAGTCAGCCAAGCGAAAACATCAGAATCTCCGTCGGTCGTTGAATTTTTGCATGTTGCAACTCCTCAGAGTTGGTGCGATGCAGCAGTACACAATGTAGAAGTCCTGCTTATTGATCATGCGAACTGTGAGCGTAAAGCGGCGAGTTCGGCTCTCTCAATGAGTTACCGTTTCTCACAACGAACGAGATTTTTGCTTGAGTTTTCTCGAATTGTTAGAGAAGAAATGCGGCATTTTGAACAGGTGTTGGCGTTGATACGAGAGCAAGATTTTCAGTACCGAGTCTTGAGTGCAAGTCGCTATGCAAGTAGTTTGCACAAATTCGCGCGTGAGCATTCCCCAATTTATGTCGATGAGCTTTTAATCGCTGCGATTATCGAAGCGCGAAGTTACGAACGATTAGACATTCTGAGTACCTGCTTGAATTCGAAGGTTGCCCAACTTTACAAAAAGTTACGGGATTCGGAGTATCGACACTACCTTACCTATATTCGTATATCCGAACAGTTCGAACAACCATCGATTATTGAACAAAGGCTAGATCGTCTACTTGATTTTGAAGCCGATCTAGTAACTTTTCCTGACAGCGAATTTCGTTTTCATAGTGGAGTCCCAATTAACGGGAAACAAGACAGTGTCAATTTCGGGTGAGACTGAATAAACCAACCACAACGTTCCCACGCACCTAGCACATAGCGGTGCAAACCATTTTTCATTCGATGTTGCCCAGGACGATGGGTGTGACCATGAATCATCGTCGAACAATCGTACCGTTCTAAGTCTTGGACAATAGCAGCTTCGACGACGTCAGTTATGGTATCAGCTTTCATTTGATTCGCTCGAGTACTCTCCGTTCTAACGTGCTGAGCATAAGCTAGTCGTTCTTTTAAAGTTTTTTCAAGAAATTCACTTTGCCACTCATGCGACCTAAAACGCGTTCGCATTTCTTGATACTCTCGGTCACTTGTGCAATATCGATCACCATGCGACAATAACACCGACTTACCGTTTATCGAAATCACATAAGGGTCGGGTAATAACGTAGCAGAAATTTCTTCCACAAATCTAGCTCCAAGCAAAAAGTCACGATTGCCGTGCATGAGAAACAATTGGTTTCGTTCACCATGTTTACGAAGGATACTTCGTAGTGCTTCTGCGAATTCACTATCGTCGTCATCGCCGATCCACAAGTCGACTAAATCACCAAGGATGTAGACTTGATCTTCTTCCGATTGTAGATTGCCTAGTAAGCGATCGAGATCGTAGAGATAGTGTTTGGTATTGGCCTCTAAATGCAGATCAGAGACGAAAATTTGGTTCAATTGAGAATCAAACCGGCCGCATCTAGTAAATTCTGTAATAATGATACGCGGGTCATGGGACCAACCCCGCCGGGAACGGGTGTAATCCACGAGGCAATATGTCTAACTTCATCAAATTCGACATCGCCCTTTAACGAACCGTCTCCTTGGGTTTCGATTCCAACGTCGATGACAACTGCGCCAGGTTTTACCCAGTCTCTTGTAATGAGTCCTGCAACCCCAGTAGCCGAGACAAGAATGTCTGCTTGGCTTGTGTGTGCCTGACTATTCTTGGAATATTTGTGTACAACTGTAACGGAACTACCTCGCAGTAAGAGTTCTAGACACATTGGTCGTCCCACGTGATTCGATGCTCCCACAACGACAGCATCGGCTCCCAGTAACGTCACGTCTGTATGTTCCAATAGAGTAATCACTCCTTTCGGAGTGCAACATCGATGAGATGGTTCGCGTAGTGTAAGTTTTCCTACGTTTAAGGGAGTTATACCATCAACATCTTTAACGGGACTAATGCAATTTACGATATCAGGTGTGTGCAAATGTGAAGGTAGGGGAAGCTGCAGAAGTATTCCGTGAACACTTGGATCAACGTTGAGTTTTTCAATCTGATTAATCAATTGTGATTGCTCGATAGAAGCCGGCAACTTCAATACTTCGCAGTTAATCCCAGCTTTGACACAGTCCCGTTTTTTCAACTTGACATAGAGTTCCGACGCGGGATCGGTACCAACCAGAATCACGGTTAATCCAAGTTTGGTATTGTGAGTTTGACATAATTCTCGAACTTCTTTGGCGACTCGCCGTCGTATAGTTTCGGCAATTTTGACTCCATCGAGAATTTGTGCATTCATATCACTAACCAAATCGAAATTGCGAATATTTTGCACAATAAACATGTAAATCACACAAAATTGGTGGCTCAATGAAACCCAAAATGCGTTTGAAACGCTAAAATACTCTATCTCTCGGGGTATAGCGCAGTCTGGTAGCGCACCTGCTTTGGGAGCAGGGTGTCGGGAGTTCAAATCTCTCTACCCCGACCATATCGTCATTTTGAGCACCAAGCATTAAGCGCCCGTAGCTCAACTGGATAGAGCATCGGCCTTCTAAGCCGAGGGTTGAAGGTTCGAGTCCTTCCGGGCGTGCCACTGTAAATTGTTAGTTATGGTAATGTCTTATCTACTTTGTTAAGTTTCCGTTTTCCATCTTGCTAAAATTTCGAGAAGTGAATCACTTTTACACGACCGAATTGTCAACTGTAGCATTCAATTCGGAAGTTACATTGGTAAACGAATTTGAGTGGTGGGTGTAGCTCAGTGGTAGAGCCCCAGATTGTGGATCTGGTTGTCGTGGGTTCAAATCCCATCATCCACCCCACTTCATTCATAGATATCTAAGCTCATTAGTCATGGAAGTTATTGTACGACCTCTCGATGAACTCAAGCGTCGAGTCCGAGTATCTCTTACAGAGGAAGAGATCGACAATGAGTACGACAAAGATTTAGCAGAAATTACAAAAAAAGCAGAGCTTCCTGGGTTCAGACCAGGAAAAGTTCCCGTTGGTGTAATAGAAGAACGTTATGGTACGCGCATTCTGTCCGACGTCCACCAACGTACCCTGAAAGATTCGTTAGACAAAGTAGTCGAACAAGAAAAGCTTGATGTTTTGCACTATATTGAACTCAAAGTAGTTTCAAAACCGTCCGACCGCTACCTTCACTATTATTTTGATGCACTAATTTTTCCAAAACTAGATCTAACCAAACTCGAACTCTTACGAATCACAAAACCTGAAGTAATCGACCTGGATACAGCGGTCGAAAGAGGCATTGCAAGGTTTGTACAGAAATTTGCAGGACATAAATCTGCAGATCGTCCTGCGCGACTCGGGGATAAGATTGTCATTCAAATCAAGGACCTAGGTACCGATCACATAGATATAGACCCTGACGTGCGTACTAGTCGTCAGCGATTCCTCAACGGACAATTTGAAATTACCCTCGGAGACGAATGGGGGAAGCCGCACCGTTTTGTAAAGTTTTTGCGACCAGAATTAGTGGGTAAAAGTGTCGGAGATAAGTTTGAAATAGACTGGGGGACTGACGATATTGTTCACCCAGAACTCGGATCTGGCACTAAAAAACCCGAAGAGAACAATAACGACTTGAGCATTGAGGCCGATCAGAATAAAGAAGACAATGAGTCCACTATTACGGTTTCATTTAACAGGTATCGTCCACTCCATCGAATCAAACGACTACACCTTGAAGTCTTGGTTAAAGAAATTTGTCAGGTGGAATTACCTGAACTCGACAAAGCATTTTTTGCCCGCGACGACATTTATTTCGAAGATCTGGAACAACTGCAGCAGGTTACTCAAAATGATTTGGTAGACCAAGTTGACAAAACATCGCGCGCTTTGATTGAAAGTCAGATTGTAGATCAGTTTATGGCGATGAATCCCGTAAACATTCCTGAAGATTATTTTGAAGCCCGGTTAGCAGAATTAAAAGAGAAGAGTCAACACCAAGACGAGTTTTCAGACGAAGAGAAGACCTCTTTATTCAGAGACTGGCGTCACGAATTGTGCGCAAATATTATTGTTGATCAATATGTCGCCGACAACAATGTCACACTTGATAGAGGCTTAGTCGAAGCAGCATTACGGGCAGATTTTCAACGGTACTCTCACACGCCACAACTTCAGGACTACATTTTATCAAAAGAACACCAAATAAAGGTAAGCAGAACAGTGCTAGCTAGCCAAGCTTTTGACGACATACTGTCCAAGATTAAAGTTGCAGAGGACCAATGGACCTTTAACGAATTAATGTATGAAGACATCGATTTATACTACGCTAATACTCAACCTAGTGGTGGTCCCTTTTCCTGGTTTCCCGCCGTTTCTCAGGAGGAAATCGATGAAGCAAATAGAATTGAACGAGAATTATTGGAAGTAGAGGGTACTCTACCAGACCAAGAAGGTGAAGTAACAGTAGAACCTGAATATGAAAATGCAGAATTACCTAAGCAAGGTTGGAAGAGTTTCTTAGATAATTTAAACCCATTTAAAAAACGCGAATCTGCACATGAATGAACGAGAAGACTATGTTATGAACTACGTACCCATGGTACTCGAGCAAAGCGCTCGGGGTGAGCGATCGTTTGATATATACTCACGACTGCTCAAAGAACGAATCATCTTCGTCGCCGATATCGTGACCATACCTTTAGCACGAGTGGTCGTCGCTCAGTTATTGTGGTGCGAATCGGAAAATCCAGAGAAGGATATTCACCTTTACATTAATTCACCTGGAGGCTCGGTCGCGGCTGGATTGTCGATTTACGATACCATGCAATTCATTCAGTCTGATGTCGCAACAACTTGCGTGGGTCAGGCGGCAAGTATGGGTGCGTTTTTGTTAGCAGCTGGAGCGAAAGGTAAACGTTCGGCACTACCGAATTCGCGAATTATGCTCCACCAACCACGCGGAGATTCACAGGGGACTGCACTCGATATTGAAATCCAAGCCCGTGAAATACTGTATTTAAGGGAGTCTTTGAATAAAATTCTAGCATTACACACGGGACAGACTATTAATAAGATTGCAACTGATACGGATCGTGACTTTTGGATGTCTGCATCGGACGCGCAGGAATACGGTCTTATTGACGTCGTGCGCGTTACTCGTGTTACTGAAAATCAGCTCGTAAAAACTTAGTCGATTGCGGGGATATGCGACTGCTTCAATCATTCAGGGAGGAAGGTAACAACATCATTTAGTTTCTCGATCACTTAGGGATGTTCATGCCCTACGGTCGGTTTATCAACTGTTGTTTGAATAATGGATCAATCAGGTAGAGGGCCTACTAGCCGCGCGTTTTGCTCATTCTGCGAGAAAAGTCAGTTTGAGGTAAGGAAACTGATTTCGGGGGGACCTTCAGTGTTCATCTGTAATGAGTGCATTGATGTTTGTGTCGAAATGGTTCGCGAGGACCTGCAGGAAACTCAAAGCAAAGGAATCCCATTACCTTTACCTAGTCCACGTGAAATCAAGAAAAACTTGGACGAATATGTCATTGGACAAGAACTTGCGAAACGAGTTCTTGCCGTTGCCGTTTATACGCACTTCAAACGTTTGACCAGTTCAGACCGTGGAAATGTCGAAATTGCGAAAGCTAACATATTGTTGATCGGTCCGACTGGTTCTGGAAAGACTTTATTGGCACAAACGCTTGCAAAACTCCTTGATGTGCCTTTTTGTATTGCTGACGCGACAACACTTACTGAAGCTGGTTATGTGGGTGAAGATGTCGAAAATATTATCCAACGGCTATTACAATCCTGCGATTACGATGTTGAGAAAACCCAATCAGGTATCGTCTACATTGACGAAATCGACAAGATCTCGCGAAAATCAGACAATCCTTCTATCACTCGAGATGTCTCGGGAGAAGGAGTTCAACAAGCATTGTTAAAGCTGATTGAAGGAACTACTGCGTCCGTTCCACCGCATGGTGCTCGGAAGCATCCACAAGGCGAATTCATTCAAGTTGATACCTCCAATATCCTATTTATTTGTGGTGGTGCTTTTTCAGGTCTCGACCGTGTTATAAATGCGCGTACGCGCAAAGGTGGAATAGGTTTTGAAGCTACGATCACCGGACCGAGTGATACGAAAAATTTGGATGAAACTTTGAAAAAGGTAGAACCTGAAGATTTGATTAAATTTGGTCTTATTCCTGAATTCGTCGGTCGATTACCGGTAGTGGCGACACTCGATGAACTTGGTGAAAATGCTCTCATTCAAATTCTCACTGAACCTAAAAATTCCTTAACTAAGCAATATACAGAACTATTTAGGATGGAAAATGTCGCGCTCGAGTTCTGTCACGACGCGCTAGTAGCCATCGCACGTCGAGCGTTAAAACGAAAAACTGGAGCGAGAGGATTACGCTCGATCATTGAACGAATACTATTGGATACGATGTATGAGTTACCTTCTAGCGTTGGAATCGAACGAGTCGTGGTCGATAGAACTGTAGTTGATGAGGATAGTGACCCTATTGTCATTTATCGTCCTAAAGAGAAAGAGGCAGAAAAACCACGTTTAGTTAGTGGGTAACGAAATTTGAATTACTACAAGAGTTGGCGGTTTGTTGTACGAAGCACCTTAGTCGTCAGTCTTAAAACTATATTAATGGTCAGAAAGACTGATATTTAACTTTTAAAACCTTACATTTAGGGAGAATTTAATCATGATGAAGCAAGATTTGGTTGCGCACATTCGGGATCACGCTGGATTGAGCAAAGTCGATTCCAAGAAGGCATTGGATGCAATGCTTGACGGAATCAGCAGCGAGCTAGCTGCTGGTGGTGAAGTCAAGCTACCCGGCTTCGGTAACTTTAGCATCAGACATTCTGCGGCTAGGACGATCAAAGGACCGATGTTCGATAAACCAGTTCATGTCGCAGCCAAGAAACATCCGGTTTTTAAGGCTGGTAAGAGTCTCAAAGATCTAGTTAATAACTAGGTCAGACGACCTTTTTATATAAGAAGTGATTTGGTCGTTGTACCATGAACAACGACCAAAAATCTTCTATGCATTAACAAGGGTATTAATGTGCTTCAGAGAATAAGATCTAGCGCTCAATCGTTTGGAGCTAAGGTCATTGCACTACTGATATGTTTTGTATTAGTGGTTTTTGGTTTTGGGGCGTTTAGTTTCTTCAATTTAACACAACCAGCCGCCGCCATTGTTGCTGGTGACAAGATCACAATAGCTGAACTTGAGGTTGAGATGGAAGAGAGATGGAGAAATGCGTTAACGGAACTTGGGCCAGATATTGAACCGTCAAGGATCGGTTCTGTACATTATTGGTTGAGTCAAATGATCGATCATCGTTTACTCACTCAACGTGCGAAACAATTGGGTATGCAATCGTCGCGGATGAAGTATTTGACTACGGTTGCGGAGATGTTTAGAACACCACTTGAAGACCTCTCGATGGACGAGGTCGCGTCCGTACTTTACCAAATGGGCTTCACCGTTCAAGGGTTTGAAAACAGCATTAGGGATCAAGAGCTCGTCGATCAGGTTTGGTCCTCCGTTTGGGAGACCGCTTTCACCACTGAGAGAGAAATATTGGATTTTGCACGTGTCGGTCGTCAGCGACGAGACGTTGCTTTTTTGCTTTTCGCTACTGATCTTTACGTAGAAGAAGTCGAAGTCTCGTATGAAGAGGTTTTGCAATACTACAACACGCACAAGACCGACTACATGACTGACGAATCCTTTGACTTGAGTTTCGTAGTGTTGGATAAATCCCGTTACACAGAAGGTCACGAAGTAACTGACGAGGACATTCAAACAGTTTTTAAAGACGAAGTAGCACAACACGAAGGAAATGCTGAAAGAAAGGCGCGACATATTTTGCTTAGAGTCGATGAAGATCGATCTGAAGCTCAAGCGATTGCAGAGATTCAAGATTTCAAACAAAGGATAGAAGACGGTACACCTTTCGCCGATCTTGCCATCGAACACTCAGAGGACGAAGGTTCATCGATTTTTGGTGGAGATCTAGGTTTTGGTGGACGCGGTTTGTATGTCCCAGAATTTGAGGAAGCACTGTTCAATCTAGAGATTGGTGGTATATCTGAACCAGTGGTCACCCAGTTTGGCGTTCATTTGATTGAATTACTTGAGATTCAAGAAGTTGAACCATTGCTCTTAGAAAATCGCTATGAATCCATCAGACAAGAGCTCTTGGAAGAGCATGCGACCCCAGCGTATGAACGAGATGTTGACCTTTTAGGAGAACTTGCCTTCGAACATGTAGATTCCCTCGACTATATGGCTGAGGTGCTAGGACTCACGGTCGAATTTATTCCAGGTGTCACTAGGGAATCTGGACTTGGTGTGTTTGAAAAAGACATTGTTCGTGATAGAGTTTTGGTTGACGATGTAATCGTTAACGGATTTAATAGTGAAACGGTTGCGGTCGATGAACAGTTAACCATAGTCGCCCGTATGAAATCTAATACGCCTTCGTCCATTCGCCCTTTGGAAGAAGTTAGAGACTTGGTCCGTTCAAAAATTAGAGAAGAAAAAGCTTCGGTTATCGCTTTGGAGAATCGCGATGCTGCTTTTGCTTCGATCCAAGAATCTGGAGATTATTCAGGTATTGACGAAGAGTACGGGATCGAATGGGTGGTATTCGACAGGATGGCTCGGTCGGATACTCGAGCACCTCTCGATGTTCGAACCAAGAGTTTTGGAGTACAACTCGGAACTGAAGGTCGTGAGATATTTATTGCCAATGGGAATGGTAACGATAAAGCGATAGTGGTAGTTTCAGCGGTTTACGAAGGCCAATTTAATGAACTCGTGACCATCGATCAAGACGCGATTAGAAACAACTCTAACTTCGATCAGAGAGACCTGGATATTCGCGGTATGATGGAAGCAGTTCGACAACGCGGCAAGGTCCGTAATAAATTGACAGACGAGGCAGTTTGGCGTCCTGGTACTGGAGTCGAGTTAAAACCATCTGGTTGATCAGAGATAGCCAAACGCTCTGCCCAATCGCTACCGAATCTAATAGGCAGACTAGTACATGATGTCGTGAGTTTCCGTGGTATTACTTTTAATTAGCGAAGTCTCTTCTTGATGGAAACTAGTCGAGTTACATTAACGCTTTTTACCGACGGAGCTTGCCTAAATAACCCAGGACCTGGTGGTTGGGCAGCGCTGATTGAAGGGGCACATGAGAGTACTGTTCTTTCCGGTGGGTGTGCGAATACAACCAACAATCGAATGGAGTTACTCGCGGTTATTAAAGGTTTGGAGAGTTTGAATACTCAAGCAAAAGTAAGTATCTTTTCAGATTCAAAGTATGTCATTGATGGGGTAACCAAATATCTACCGAGATGGCGAGCAAATGGTTGGAAAAGATCACAGCGTAAACCGGTGAAAAATTTAGAACTTTGGCAACAACTCGATGAATTGATTGCTAAGCATAGGATATCTTGGCATTGGGTGCTAGCGCACAGCGGGGTTCCGCAGAATGAATTTGTCGATACATTGGCTAGGGAAGAAGCCTTACGTTTCCAATCTGAGAACTCATAAACGTTGGATACACGACTAGTAGCTCTAGACACCGAGACAACCGGTCTCGCCGTCGAAGAAGGACATCGCATTGTCGAAGTAGGGTGTGTGGAATTTAAAGAAACAGGAGAAATTGTCGATCGTTTCTCGCAATACGTTAATCCCGAACGAGAAATAGATGAAGGTGCGATTAGTGTGCATGGAATCACTAATGCAGATCTTAGAGGCTGGCCTATATTTCGAGATATTGCCGGAGAATTACTTGATTTCATACGTGATGCTGATGTAGTGATACACAATGCTGACTTCGATGTGTCTTTTTTGGACCGTGAATTAGTCCGTATGAAGCATCACGAGCGAATTAACGACGTGTGCCATGTGATTGATTCGTTAGAACTAGCACGTGAACGATTTAAATCGAACAACTCGCTAGACGGTCTTTGTAAACGCTTCAAGATCGATTACTCACATCGCACTCAACACGGTGCACTTATCGATGCTGAACTATTAGCAAGGGTTTACATCAAGTTAGTATCAAGAGAAGTCGAGTTGTTTGCTGACTTAGAAAAGGAAGAGAAGAAAACACCAATCTTCGGATTGAGTTCAGCTATACGAGATCCTCGGGCAGGAACCATTATCAAAGCTACGGATAGCGAAAAACGCGCTCATCAAGAGTACATGAACATGATTGGAAACCCGAGCGTGTAACTGCTCACCTTTTCCTACTCAGCATTGATTGGTTCAATTTTGTTTATAGGAAAAAGTACACCATTAACCAACCGGTTACTCCTAGCGTAATAGTGTATGGTAGCGCCATCAATACCATCCGCATATAAGAAAGTCCAAGTTTTGGTGCTAGCGACGAAGTCAACAGAAACAAAAACGCGGCTTGGCCGTTTGGCGTTCCAACGCTAGGAATATTGGTTCCGGTGTTTATCGCGATCGCCAATTTGTTACACAAGGCGTGATCCATTCCAGGAACCAACGTAGGACTGGTTTTTTCTAGTGTTCCAGTAGTAATCATCGCGTCTAAATTCGTGGGTAAGACAAAGCACTCAAGGGTATGAGTCATCTCCTTCATGTATACAGTTGCAACAAATACGTTGTCGCTTATCACCGATAAGAGTCCATTCGCTATGTAAAACATGCTTGGTTGCAGCGCAGGATCTAAAGCAAACACAGCATGTGAGATCGGACTGAACAGATTTAATTCTGCAATTACCGCCACGATAGCAAAAAACACTACCAATAGCGCCGTGAATGGCAATGCTTCTTCAAAGGCTGGTCCAATTTCTGGTTCTCGGACTACACCGTTCCAAGCAGTTTGAATCACAATAATTGACAATCCTATGAGACCGACCGTGGCCCATTGTGAAATTAATGCTACAACCAAAAACAGCGCGGCGATCCCTTGAATGATATAACGAGCTACGTCACGACCCTGTCGCGCATCCGTCTGTTCACGATCAAATTTCTGTAACTGTTTTAGAATCGATTCTGGCAAGGTCTCTCCGTAAGAAAACCAACGAGTTTTTTCCAGTAAGATGCATGTAATGATCCCGACTACGAAGACAGGGAGAGTTACGATCGACATTCTCACAAAAAACTCAATGAACTCCCATTGCATCAGACCGGCAATCAACAGATTTTGAGGTTCTCCGACGATGGTACAAACTCCACCAAGTGCGGTACCGATGGCAGCGTGCATCAACAGATTTCTCAAAAATCGACGAAACTGTAGGGCATCTACCGCGAAATCTAGGCGGACTTCTGTTTTCGGTAGTTTTTGTTCTTCTGACGCGACTTTGGTTATGACCGCATGAAAACCTACACCTACCGAAATGATTACTGCTATCACTGTTAGTGCGTCTAAAAACGCTGAACAAACGGCTGCGACAAACATGAACATCAATGAAACGGATAGCTTCGATCTAACTTTAATTAATAGTTTGGTAAACATGAACAAGAGCAAGTCTTTCATGAAGAAAACACCAGCGACCATGAACATGAGCAGTAGGATGACTTTCAGATTGATTTCGATTTCGTGTAATACGTTGTCAGGAGAAGCCATTCCGAGTGCGATTGCTTCGAGTGCGATTAGCCCACCGGGTTGTAGCGGGTAACACCGGAGAGCCATTGCCAAAGTAAAGATGAACTGTAAAACCAATGCCCAACCGGTGATAAAACCGACGATTTCAATTCCATGAAAGGCAAGCAAGTACTTATGTAAAAACCACATAAGTGGGTTGAGAATCAGAAAAAAGAGTATGGTTTTCTTATACCAAAGTGGAGATTCGCCCAAGAAATTGTGAAAAAAATCGGCCGGTCGTAGCTGGCGACCAGATGTTGTGTTCGTCGTCGATTCAGACATTAAAAAATTGATACTCCCCAATACTGATAGTTTGTTAGTGACGAAAGTGGTATAAAGGCAAGTTACGCGATAGGAATAGTCAATATTGTAACTTCTATCTCTAAAATGTTTACGCTTAATACCAAAGTGTGTTTCTTAAATGGTGGGCTTATCTAGGGACACCTCCTACCTAACGTAGCATTCCTATTAAACCACTTACTTTACCCCATAAATACTATTTACGAATGAGTTATTTATATGACCTTTGTGTTTGAATATTTCATGTTCCTGCTTTGCGTAGCTACGATTGTGATTGCTATTATTATTGTCGTCGGTTTTATCGGTTCAATGGTTGCGCGACGTACGACTCATCGGGACTCGGAAGGTCAACTAGAAGTCAAGCATCTCAATGATTTTTACGATCACTTGAAAGGAGCTGTCTCGGGAGCTTCTTTAATGCCTAAAGATGCAAAAAAAGTTGTCAAAGAAAAGAAGAAAGAAAGAGAAAAACGTTCTAAGCAACAGATAGTTGAAGCTAAGGTCGCAAGTAAATCTTCTGAGGAACAGGAGCCGAAAGCGCCGACAGTTCTAGAAGACGATAGTAAATCGATGGAGGGGGATTTGGACTCACCTGCTGAAGAGGTTAAGGAAGAACAACAAGAACGCAAAAAGAACGTATTTGTCATTGGATTCAAAGGCGATCTTCAAGCCACTAGAGTTAACAATTTGCGGTACGAGGTGTCAGCGATTTTGACGCACGCGCGGAAAAACGACGAAGTGGTTGTACGAGTCAAGAGTCCTGGTGGTGTGGTACATTCCTATGGTCACGTTGCTTCGCAACTCTTGCGAGTTAAAAAAGCAGGTATCAAGCTAACTGTGGCGATTGATGAAGTCGCTGCAAGTGGAGGCTATATGGTTGCGGTAGTTGCCGATCAAATTATTGCAGCACCCTTTGCATTAGTCGGTTCAATCGGGGTGGTAGCGGAGATTCCTAACTTTAATCGTTTATTGAAGAAATATGATGTCGATTATGAGGTATTAACAGCTGGGAAATATAAACGTACCTTATCAATTTTTGGTGAGAACACGGACACGGCAAGGGAGAAATTTCTGCAAGAAATCGAAGACATTCATTTACAGTTTCAAGAGTTTGTCAAAGAACACCGAGAGATTGTTGACCTGGATATTGTCGCAACCGGAGAATCTTGGTATGGGGAGCGTGCTAAGGCAATCAATTTGATTGATGACATTCAGACAAGTGATGAATACATCATGCAAGCCTGTGAAGAAGCTGATGTTTTTGAGTTGAAATGGCGTTTACCTAAGAAACAATGGAACGATTTGCTGAATGAGGGTCTCGAGTCAATGATGGCTGTAATTAATTGGGTTCGAGGTCGAATACGATAGAGAACTTTCGCGCACTACGGGTACATCAAGACAAGTCGGGAAATTTTTATCGTCGAGTTGAAGAGCGGTCTGTAGACGAATTACCGCCAGGTGAACTACTCGTTCAAGTCCAGTACTCTTCTTTGAATTTCAAAGATGTTCTTTCAGCGACTGGAGCAAAGGGAGTCACTCGACATTATCCGCACACTCCAGGTATCGATATCGTAGGTACGGTAATTGAATCTACGGGTAAGCGGATCCGTTGCGGTGAACAGGTCATTGCCACCGGGTTCAATATTGGGATGGATACCGACGGTGGGTTCGGGCAACTGGCACGCATTCCAGAGAATTGGGCTTTGTTGAAGCCCACGAAACTTGACACTTTGGATAGTATGGTATTAGGTACGGCTGGCTTGACGGCGGCGTTATCTATCTCTAAGCTAGAACAATTTGGCATGAAGCCAGATTTAGGACCCATACTAGTGACGGGTGCAACCGGTGGCGTTGGTTGTATCGCTACTGCACTTTTGAGTCAAATCGGGTATACAGTACATGTCGTTACCGGAAAACAACATCAGCATGATTTTCTGCGGTCTCTTGGTGCTAACGACATGCTATCGCGTGAAGATGCTTTGGAACGAATTGACCGTCCATTACAGAAAGAACAATGGGGTGGTGTCGTCGATACCGTCGGTGGGGATACCCTGATGAATGCGATCAAAGGTCTGCGACGGGAGTGCAGTGCTACCACTTGTGGTCTGGTAAGCTCGCCGTTTTTTCGAGGGTCTGTTCTACCTTTCATTCTACGCCATGTAAATTTACTCGGAATCGATACGGCCGAGTTGGCATTGGCACAACGAGCGAACCTCTGGGGTCGACTAGCGAACGAATGGAAAGTTCAACATCTCGCTCGTATTCACACCGAAACATTTACTCTGCAGAATCTTGAAGCAGGAATAGCAAAAATTCTTTGTGGTGAAATGGTAGGGCGTGGAGTAGTCGACCTACAAAATTCGTGAAGCAATTTAGCGCACAGGTAGTTTCGGTTTCAAAGCGATGGACTATTGAAATTGAAGACTTTGAGAAGAGACGATTAAGCAGCTTATTCACTCATTCGGCTAGCTGCGACATACAAGATTAGCAGTACGAATTTACTGTTTGGCGTTGTCGAAAGCCGGCTTCCAAGAAAAACTCCTTTCTTTCCCTGCCAATTTAATAGAAATCTAAACACAACTAGTTTCACTACGACGATACCTATACCAAGAACACAAATTTGCCAATGAATTCGTTGTGTCCTAACCCATAGTTGTCACAACTCATCCGTCAGACGAAGCTGTCGAATAGAGGATACACTCCCTATAAACTGTCTATGACATCTACTAGATGTCATAGTGTTTCATTGTTTACTCGTCAGACAACTTTACAAGTTCGAAGATTCCACACGCTAATCGCGCGCCTCCCGCGCATCCGGCTTCCTCTCCACCCGGGCAATACGTATCTGGATCAACATGAATGATCAACGAAGCTCCATCGGTATCAAAAATGGATAACGGTCCTGGTGAAAGGGTGATACGAGATGTCATGGTTATTAACTCTCCGTCACCTGAATCATTCACTTCAATGTTTACGAGGTCTCCAGAATGAAACGGGTGATTTCCATCCGGGTTGGTGTGCCCATGTGGACCAGGATCAAAGTGTCCGCCAGCATCGCTGCAAGGAGTACATGATCCTGTTTCATGAATGTGTACTGCGTGCTTGCCAGCTTCCTCGGCAAGTCCTTCGACGCTTATATAAACGTCAACGAGTTTGACACCTTCTTCGGAATCCCTTTCTACAAGTTCTACCGCTCCTATTTGTATGCTTGGATCCTCACACATAGCAATGGGTGCTAGCGCTTCCCATGATGTTCTACTTGCTACAACTGACTCTTGATCACCATCTTGGGAATTGACGAAAAACGCGACAATACAAAGTAGAGCTACGAGAGCTCCTGCCGTTGAATACCAAATCCAATGCGATCGACTACGAACTTTGTTTGGAGAATCTTTTTTTAGGGTCATATAAAACCTCGTGAAAAACAATGAAGAACAAGAAACCTGCTCGTAGAGTTAATTGTAAGAGAAACAAAAAGTGCTGAAAAAATTTGGATGAATCACCTGTTTTTTGGTGAGTGTATTCTGATCGGTTAATTAAATTTCAGCGGTTATTCGATCCAGGATTGACTAACTTTAATTCCTTTTTAAACGGTTCTCTAGTTTGCTCTACGTGAATTTTTTGGTCACTTACTTCCATTCACTTCTGAATATCGTTGAATCTCGAAGGAGGTATAGCGAAATTTTTTAAGGTGAATTAGTTGGCGTCGAGTCGTCAACCTCTAATACAGAGAGGCAAATTAGTGTACGCGTAATTCGGCTTTCAAAGCGATGGGATTTTTGAAATTGAAGACTACAAGATAAGACGATATCAGTAACGACAACACGGTTGCACCTAAAACGATTAAAGCAGCTTGTTCACTCATCTGGCTAGCTGCAACATATAAGATTAACAATGCAAATTCACTGTTTTGACCTAGTCGAAAACCTGCTTCCCAGGAAAAACGTCTGTCTTCACCTTGCCATCCCAGCAGATATCGAAACACAACCGGTTTCACGACGACGATAACTAATCCTAGCACACATACCTGCCAGGCAACTTCGAATAATAGTGCAGGGTTCACAGTCGTGCCGACATAAAAAAAGAATAATACGAGAAAGAAATCCTGTAACGGTTCAAATATTTCTGCGATTGATTGTGAAACAGACGCACCGGTGTTAGCGAGTGCAACTCCGGCAATAAAGGCACCGATCTCGAAACTAATTTCTACGGAGTGCGCGAGATAAGCTATTCCCATACACCAACCGATAAACAAAAGAAATACGTACTCATTCACAACATCAAACTTCTTTTGTAATGGCCAAAATATGAATTTCGCCACTAGCAATGAAACAACGATGATAAGTGGTGGAGCTCCAAAAATCACTAACCACGTATTCAACGACGTCTGGACCTCAAACGCCCCAAGACAAACCAATGCAATAACCGCGATCACATCTTGTAAGATTAATATCCCTAACATGACTTCGCCGATGTGTTCGTGATGGAGTGGAGTTCGTGGCAATAATTTGATTCCCACAACCGTACTCGAGAAAACCATCGCTAGAGCAGTAATTAAAGTTTCTCTTGAATCGAAACCGAAAAGAACTCCCAGACCCATGCCCACAGCGAAAAATGTACCTGAACTAGCCAGCATCGTCAAGATCGACTGCTTGAACACACTTTTGATACGTTTAGTAGGCATGTCTAAACCTACGGTAAACAGCAAAAACACTATCCCAATGTGCCCTAGCTGTTCGATTGCACTCATTTCACCTATCCACCCTAAACCAAAAGGACCGATAACACACCCTAGAACCATATACACAATGGTTAGTGGTTGTCGAAGATACATGCCCACCGATGCTGTTATCGCAGTTAAACAAAAGATGAGCATCATTGTCGTGAGGAGTGGTTCGTGAATGGCTTCCATTTGATTTAGTTTGTTTGAGTCAAATAGTGAATTAGATTTATTATTGTGAGATAGACTGACCTTTTTACTGTAGAATAACCTAGTTACAACTAACAGAAATACAATGAGAATTCCAGAACCTTTGTTTGCTGTGATCAACCCCGCGATGCGGTTGACCTTGCGTAGCCCGTTGCATTTTATGTTCAGCTATAACATCATGCTCATTCGCTATAGCGGTCGTAAAACTGGGAAACATTATGAGATTCCAGTCAGATATATTGAAGACAAAGGGGTGGTTAAATGCTTTACCGATAAGCGGTCAGGTTGGTGGCCAAATTTACGTGATAACGACAATGTTGAACTGTTGCTTCGAGGTAAGAGTACTCCCTGCCATACCTCGATCGTGATCGATGAACCCGAGCGTTTAGAACAGGAACTCAAAAGCTACCTCAACAAAATGCCGGCAGATGCAGTGTACCACGATGTTCGTTTGGATCACGATCGCAAACCATGTGCTGAAGATCTCGCTAACAGTGCCCTGAGTACAGTCATGGTTATTGCCACGCGTTTATGAACTTACGATATTTCATCGTATTGCAAAGCTTAACCATTGAACCACTTCATCTAAGTCAGTGTTGCGTCGCTGCGCGTAGTCTTCAAGTTGATCGCTTTGTACGTCACGGATGGAAAAATACTTACTTTGCGGGTGTGAGAAATACCATCCAGCGATTGTTGAGGGGGGACTCATCGCATAGTTTTCAGTAAGGGTCGCATCCGTCTTCGTTGTTGCGTCAAGTAATGTAAACAATGTGGCTTTCTCGACATGATCTGGACAAGCAGGGTATCCTGGCGCAGGTCGGATTCCTTCGTATTTTTCATTAATGAGTTCAACATTCGAATAACTTTCATCTGGTGCATATCCCCAGTGCTTGGTTCGGACCTCACGATGCAAGTACTCAGCGAATGATTCTACCAAACGATCCATTAGTGATTTAATCATGATTTGTTTGTAATCATCTTCGAATTTTTCCAGTGAGTCGTAATTTACCGAGACTACAAACCCACCAACGTAGTCTTGGATTGGGTGAGGTGCAACAAAGTCACTTAAACAAAGATTAAATTGCTCAAGTGCATGCTGTTGTCGTAGATGGTATGACGTACACCGTAATTCGGTTCTTGCTTCATCGCGCCAAATCTCAATATCGTCGTCAGCGCTATTGGCGGGCCAAAACCCCAAGACTCCGGAAATTGTCAAAGCAGGATCATTTTTAAGAATTGCAAGTTGATCGTGTGCGTCCTCATATAGAGAATGTGCCTGTTTGCCAATGATTGTATCCTCAAAAATTTTCGGATATTTCCCGACTAACGACCATGATTGGAAAAATGGAGTCCAATCGATGGTATGAATTAGATCAGATACCGTTGGTACTTGGCAATCAATGATGCCTAACCGTTTAGGGCACGGTGGTCGATAAGTTTCCCAATTAAACTCAAATCTATTTTCGCGTGCTTGACTGATTGTTCTAGCCGGTCTTGCAGTGGTTTGTGCACGACGCTGGCGAACAACTTCATACTCTTCTTGAATTTGTTTCGCAAACCGTGCTTTTTCGTTACGTGATAATAAAGAGGACATGACACCAACGCTTCGCGAAGCATCCGGAACATATACTACTGGTCCCGAATAAGCGGGAGCGATTTTGACAGCTGTGTGTGCTTTGGAAGTGGTAGCACCACCAATCAGTAGTGGGATGGTAAAATTCCGTCTTTCCATTTCACTAGCGACGTTTACCATTTCGTTGAGCGATGGGGTAATCAAGCCCGATAGTCCAATAATGTCAGCGTGTTCTCTAATTGCGGTATCAAGGATTTTTTCAGCTGGCACCATCACACCTAAGTCGATTACTCGATAGTTATTGCACTGCAATACTACTCCGACAATATTTTTACCAATGTCATGCACATCTCCTTTTACGGTTGCTATGACGATTGTGCCTTTTGTTTGGAGATCACCGGCGCTTTGTTTTTCGGCTTCTATGAATGGAACTAAGTGAGCAACCGACAACTTCATTACACGCGCGCTCTTAACGACTTGTGGGAGGAACATTTTGCCAGCACCAAACAAATCACCGACGATGTCCATACCATCCATGAGCGGTCCTTCAATGACATCAATCGCATTAACGCATGCTTGCCGCGCTTCCTCTGTATCTTCTACGATGAATTTTGCAATTCCTTGAACTAGAGCATGTTTCAGTCGTTCCTCAACGGCGTTACTTCGCCATTGCGGTGAATCTTCGTCTTTGGAATCGCGGCATGAAGATATTTCTTGTGCGAGTTGGAGGAGATCTTCGCTAGCTGCAAAATCCTTGTTCAGAACAACCGCTTCAACCACATCGCGTAGGTCAG
Source organism: Gammaproteobacteria bacterium (assembly GCA_009845835.1). Taxonomy (GTDB): domain Bacteria; phylum Pseudomonadota; class Gammaproteobacteria; order Pseudomonadales; family Azotimanducaceae; genus Bin55. Next base: position 57,510 of record VXYV01000029.1, read on the forward strand.
TTGGAATGTCTTCGTAAACGGTAAGTTGTCCGGGGTTAACAATCCCCATGGAAAGTCCAGACCCGATTGCATGGTATAAGAAAACACTATGAATAGTTTCGCGAATGGTGTCATTCCCTCTAAATGAAAATGACACATTACTGATACCTCCCGAAGTGAAGCACGAGGGCAAGTTGTTGTGTACCCATTCGCAGGCTTTAATGAAATCAATTCCGTAGGAATTATGCTCTGCTAGCCCGGTAGCAATAGCAAACACGTTCGGGTCAAAAATTATGTCGTTCGGAGGATAGAGAACCTCATTCACTAGGAGATCGTACGCGCGTTCAATGATGGCGATTTTGCGCTCCAGAGTATCGGCTTGGCCGGCTTCGTCGAATGCCATTACGATCACAGCTGTCCCAAACTGTCGACAAATTTTCGCTTTGTTTACGAACGCCTCTTCACCATCTTTGAGTGAAATTGAATTAACGACGCATTTACCTTGAACGCACTCGAGCCCAGCTTGAATAACTGCCCAATCACTAGAATCGATCATGATTGGCACTTTACAGACGTCCGGTTCCACCGCTACGATGTCAAGAAATTTGCGCATTTGTGCCACACCGTCGATTAACCCATCGTCCATGTTAATATCAATCATTTGTGCACCGTTTTGGACTTGACCGATAGCTAATTCAAGCGCACTGTCGAAATCATTGTTCAAGATACATTTCTTAAATTTCGAAGAACCCGAGACGTTAGTACGTTCACCTACGTTCACGAACAACGAGTTTTGATCCACTTCTAACGGTTCTAAGCCAGCTAAACGAAGAGTGTTTTTGGCAGGCTTAAACGACCGTACAGGTTTTCCTTGAATGCGATCGTGTATGGCTCGGATGTGTTCTGGAGTAGTACCACAACATCCACCGACGAGATTCAGTAAACCATCATCCACCATTTCTCCGAGTATTGCTGCCATTTGCTCTGGTGTGTCCTCATATTCACCAAACTCGTTTGGTAAGCCAGCGTTTGGATGGACGCTAGTAAAAGTCGTTGCAATTCGAGATAATTCCGAGACATGCGGTCTTAGCGCTTCTGAGCCCAGCGCACAATTGAGTCCGATGATTAATGGTTGACCGTGCTCGACTGAGTACCAGAATGCTGTACAGGTTTGTCCAGAAAGGGTTCTACCGCTCGCATCTGTGATCGTACCGGAAATCATGATGGGTTTTTGAATGTTGACCTTAACCATAACCTCATTCACGGCAAAAATCGCTGCTTTGGCATTGAGCGTGTCGAACACTGTTTCGATCATGATTAGGTCGACACCGCCTTTTAGTAAAGCACGAGTCGAAACTGCATAAGCCGTGACTAAATCGCGGAATCGAATGTTGCGTTTGGAAGGGTCATTCACATCGGGCGAAAGACTAGCTGATCGAGTTGTTGGGCCTAGTACACCAGCAACAAAGCGTGGCCTTTCAGCCGTGGAAAACCGCTGAGTTATCTCTTTTGCGATTCTTGCTGATTCGAAATTGAGTTCATAGACTAATTCTTCTAAGCCATAGTCAGCTTGTGAAATACAATTAGCAGAAAAGGTATTGGTTTCGACAATATCAGAACCCGCAGCTAAAAACTGACTGTGAATTTCTTGCACAAGGTCAGATTGAGTAAGCGAAAGGATGTCCCCATTACCTTTTAAATCAACAGTATGATTCTTGAATCTCGAACCACGAAAGTCTTCTTCGGATAGTCCGTATCGTTGTTGCATGGTACCGGTGGCACCGTCGAGTAGCAATACTCGCTCGCTCAACAATTTTTTCAGTGAAACCATTTAAAAGTTGTCTCTCGTAGGGAGTTAAACCGTACCAGATGAGTCATACTCAAACGGACTTGGATCTCTTACGGGTAAAATTAGAGGTAATTGAATCAATTTGACAGGCTAATTGGTTAAGACTCGACATGGATCAAATTGTTAACATTTCGACAGCTGCACAAGAATATCTCGTTCAATTACTTGCTAAGGAAGATCCGGGTTGTGGGATACGAATTTTCGTCGCGGAACCGGGTACGCCGCGGGCAGAAACTTGTATAGCCTACTGTCGAAAAGGAGAAGAACATCCAGGTGATCAACCTCACGAGTACAACGGATTCACTGTTTGGTACGACGAAAGAAGTATACCATTCCTCGAAAATGCAGAAGTGGATTTTCGTGAAGATCGAATGGGTGGACAGATAACAGTCAAAGCCCCGAACTCACGAGTACCCCAAGTTGGACCAGATGCACCAATAGAAGATCGAGTCAATTATGTCCTCTATAGCGAGATTAATCCTGCACTAGCCAGCCATGGTGGCATGGTGTCTTTGATGGAAGTGACAAAAGATAACGTTGCCGTATTGATGTTCGGTGGGGGATGTCAAGGATGTGCTGCGATAGACATAACCTTGAAACAAGGTGTTGAAACCACCTTGCGCGATCGAATACCTGAACTGAAAGGAATTCAAGATGCGACAGATCATTCTTATACCGCTAACGCATACTACTAATTAACATTTGGGCTGAAGCAGATCGACTTCGTATGACACACTTTCGACACCTTTTGTTTTCGACTTTTTTTACTTGTGTCGCTTGGATCACTGTTGGCGAGGAGGACGCACCAATTGTTCAAGACTCTACCGAGATTGTGAAAACATTTTCTGTAAAAAATCTCCCACTATTTGCAATTCCAGCAACAGCCAGTTTAATTCCAGGTACCTACAGCATGGACGGCATCACGTTGATCATCGAAAAGATTGAGGAAAATATTAAGCTCAAAGCATTTTTAGAGAACGAGGAAACGGTAGAACAATGGATATCTGATACCGATCCTTATGCGAGGTTTGTGTTCAACCCAGAAAAAAAAGATTTTGAACGACTCACGAATTCTATCCGTATTGAACTAGAAGACTACGACAAATTAGATGAGTTAGTCGAAGATACCGAGGCTGAGAGCGGAAGAGCATTCCCTCAACTTGGGTATGCGATCATTCAATTACCCGAAACCGTTCATCCCGTCGAATACATCGAGAAGATACAGACACGTGAAGGAGTTCAATCGGTAACTGTAGAGGTCGAAAAACCTAGAAAGTTTCCGCTTTGAACCAGATAATAAACCGAACACCAAAGTTTATTGATTAGATCTTGGTTGTTAAACTCATCCGAAATTAAGATTAATCCTGAAACCTTTCTATTGACAACAAACAAGTAGTGTCAATAGTTCTGAACTGTAAGACAAAACTGCACTTTCAGAGTCTCTGGAATTGCAGTCTGCAAACAAATCTTCGTGCAAACTATGAGCGATTAACTAGAAATCATAGGAATCGATTGTTTTCCAATGGTGACTATTTACTTACTGTTACAGGTCACATTAGATCAAATCTCTTTACCTATCGGTAGTCTGGCTTCGATATTTTGACGCAATACACACCCTAAACAGAGGAAATTGGTCAAATTGAACTTTGCTTAGTGTAATACGAACTATTAAACAACTAGTTCAAGAAGATATAGTGTTTGAAAGACACTAATTTAGATCGAAGTTCCGCTGAAACCAAAACCAGAACTTATTGGTATCGTTGAGTGAAATTCCAGCATCCATGGCACCACCTGTATCCGCACTGAACGAAGTAAATTTAGCGCCAATAGTCCATCCCGAAAGCATTGATCCCTCTACCCACGAGTAACTGCAAGAGGTGCCGTACTCGCTACCATAGTCATGTCCACCTTCGTCCGAAGAGTAGGCATTAAATTCAAAGGTACATTTGACGTCGCCGAGCTTACCACTCGCATTGAACGCGGTGTTGGAAACACCTCTTGCTGGTGTAGCAAGGAAACGATCAGCCCAACCCTGGTGAATATGTAATGTAGCAAGTGGTGTTTGAAAGGAGTTGCTTCCGTCAGATCCAAGCAACTCATTTTTTAACAAAAGTTTTACTGCACTGTTTTGAATACCACCCTGTATCATACGGTATGTCGTGGATTCGAGACCGTCCGATTTAGGTTCTTGCCAAGCAAATTCCGCGCCATAAAGAATTCGAAAGTTGCCGTCCATTGGAATAGAACCGTCAATTCTGGAACCAATCGTATTTGAAGATAGCTGGGTTGCTTCATCGAAATCTAAATTGAACAGAAAAGCGTCGAGTTTGATGTTCTCGGTAACCTCATAGTTTCCCGTGAGCATTAACCCGTCTAGTTCAAAATTAGCCCTAGTCGGAATTTCATTATTCTCGCCAAAAATTCGATTCACGTTCTTGATGAAAGCTCCATGAACATCAAGTTTTACGTCTCCCACAAAAGAAACCAACAAAGCGTCCATCGTCTGTTCATTTTGTCGCCAAGAAACGGTTCCAGCATAACGTTGCCAGGGATATGCTCGATGTGCCAACTCCTGTCGTCCAAGTCGGATATCCCAATCTTCGTTTACATCAAATAGTAGATATCCTTGGTTAATTTCAGTCCCTACCGGGTCAGCAATTACGGCGTACTCAGTTTTGCGATTGGAACCACCGTCGTTGTATTCCTCACCTAAGAAAGCTGAAACATGTTCGATTTCGATAATAGCGCGTAATAAGTTATTACCACCTTCCCATTTCAAAGCAAGACGACCAGTATAGGCGTTTGCCACATCATTTACAGAATCGTCGGCTTGTTCGTATCGAAATCGTAACTCCGCACTCAAGTCTGTGGAACTTTCTTGAGCAACCGCATAAAAACCGACTAATATCAAAATGTAAAAAACAATTAGACGGGATAGACTGGAGCATATTTCTATCATATTTCTTCCCTCTGTATGATAAACTTGCTTCGAACAGTAGGACAATGTAGTTCCTAACTTTCAAAATATAACTGTGTGATTCGATTATGAATTTTAAGTACACTCGAAATCGTTCTAACATTTATCAACGAAACAGAGACGAATCGTTGTTTCGTAATGTGTTGGTCAAAGTCAAATTTATATAGACTTACGATTGAAACCTCTTGGTAACGTATGCCTTTATGACGACTTTCACTGAAGTTCATCGAGCTCTGGATTCTTGGGTGGATCGAAAAATTATCCCCATGGTCGCTTCAATTGTGTTTTCAGGGCAAGAGATCGTGGATACTTACTACGTGGGGGGTCAAGGAGAACGGACAGCAACAGTGTCGGAGAACTCGATTTTTCGATTGGCCTCCAATACCAAATGGGTTACTTCGGTCGCCGTCATGATCTTATACGAACGAAAGTGTTTTACTTTGGACGATCCTCTAATGCGATACTTGCCAGAGTTAACGGACTTGAAAGTTGTTCGTGAAAATGGCGATGATGTTGAAGATGTTGTCAGTTTGAAATCGCAACCGACTATTCGGCAACTAATGAGTCATACAGCAGGGTTTTCTTATGGTATATTTTCTGAATCCGTTGTAGATTCACTGTATCTCACGCAAAAAATTCTTGATCCCAAACAAAGTCTTGCACAATTGGTTAGTAAGCTCGGACATATACCGTTAGCCAATCAACCTGGAGTTCGATTTCGTTATGGAGTATCCACAGATGTCCTAGGCAGACTCATTGAGATTTGGTCAGGTAAAAGTTTTAGAGAATTTTTATTGACAGAAATATTTCAACCACTTGAAATGGTAGACACCGATTTTTGGGTTCCCGAAACAAAGTCAGATCGATTGTGTATGTTGTATTCTCCGAGCGACGAAATCTATCCCACTAAACCAGGTTTGGTACCCACGCCAAACCGTCTGGGAAACTATCTAAAACCGCGTCCATTCGAATCTGGTGGTGCTGGCTTAGCGGGTACGATAAAGGACTACTTTCACTTCATACAAATGCTCGTAGGTCAAGGTGAAAGAAATGGGATTCGAATCCTAAATCCGGAAACATTGCAACTCATGCTGACTAATCAACTTCCGCAAGACCAATGGGTTGTGTTACCTCGTTGGTTTTTGCCATATACTGTTCATGGTCTGGGCTTCGCAGTAAAAAAGCGACCGATGAAGGGAGAACCAAAAGTAGCGATTGATGAGTTTCATTGGGGAGGTTTAGCAGGAACGCATGCGTGGATAGCACCTCGTGCCAACATTGGAGGCCTGCTGTTTACTCAACGCATGGATAGTTTTCTACACCCGTTTTACATCGAGCATAAGCGGTTAGTCTACAAGACGTTGTATAGCTAAGATTCCGAGTAGGTCGAGTATGGATACCTTCATTCAATTGTTCTTGAGTGGTATTTCGGCTGGTTGTGTCTACGGACTCGTCGCTATGGGATTTGTACTCATTTACAAGTCTACAGAGGTGGTCAATTTCTCTCAGGGTGATCTGGTCATGTTGGGAGCATTCTTTGCCGTTACCTTTTCGCAATGGCTAAACGGTAATTATTGGCTGGCAGTGGTGTTCACCGTTATGGCGATGGCATGCTTGGGGTATGGAGTTGAACGAATTTTGTTTCGCCGACTTATGGGAGAACCGCCATTCTCTGTATTGATGGTAACCATTGGACTGGGTTTTGTGTTGCGCGCCGTCGCTGGGATGATTTGGGGACATGATCCTCAGAGTATGTCTACACCTTACTCTGATGCCCGTCTAGCGTGGGGCGATTTTTTACTACCCGTGCGCGATTTAGTCGTCATTTTTGGAACATTAATCTTGAGTGTGATACTCTTCATATTCTTCAAGTCATCACGGATCGGTTTAACTATGCAGGCAGTATCACAAAATCAGTTCGCGGCGTATTGTGTTGGTATACCGGTGAAACGAGTGCTTGCGTTAACTTGGGCATTATCAGCGACAATTGCAGGTGTAGCTGGAATACTTCTCGTTCCCATCAAGTCAGCTTATCCACAGTTAGGACTACTGCTAGGGATAAAAGCTTTTGCGGCTGCCATCGTAGGTGGCTTTGGTAGTTTACCAGGTGCTCTAATGGGTGGTCTTTTAATTGGTGTGTTAGAAGAAATGACAAAGTTCTACATTGATCCCGTACTTGAGTTCGGTGTGAGTGAGTTTAGCGCATACATACTTTTGTTAGTTATTCTTCTGATTCGTCCTCAAGGGCTGATCACTTCCATGCAAAGGAAAAAAGTCTAATGCGGTTCGTACTTAAGACAAGTTACAACCGCGACATTGACGTGTTTCGCGATCGTGTTCATTTTTTCTGGTACTTCCTACTTGTACTTGTGATGCTTATTGCCCCCCTTTTTGCAGGTACGTATTTCCAATCACAACTCACATTACTGTTTATCTCAGCGATCGCTGGTACGGGTCTGATGGTACTAGTGGGATATACAGGTCTTGTCAGTCTTGGCCACGCGGCTTTTCTATTGCTTGGGGCTTACGTTCACACATTGTTACTCAAGTACCACATTCCCTTTGTCGTTTCGCTCCCTTTGGCAGCAATCGCTTGCGGTGTTTTTGGAATGATTGTTGGACTAGCCGCGTTACGAACTACAGGAGTGTATCTTGCGATCGCGACATTAGCCTTTGCGATGATTGTCGAACAAGTTATCAAGAATTGGAAGAGTCTGACTGGGGGCAATAATGGGTTAAAAGTGTCAGATCCTACGATATTTGGTTTCGATCTCCAAAGCGATGTTAGAGTCTTCGGCTTGGATTCGGAAGTGAGTATTTTTTACTACGTATGCTTTGTGATCTTAGTGCTTGTTCTGTTTTTGATTGTAAATTTGTTGCGTGCACCGACAGGGAGAAGTTTCATTGCGGTACGCGACTCTGAGATTTCGGCACAAGCAATGGGGGTTAATTTAACCGCAGCCAAAATCCGGTCGTTTTCACTTTCTGCTGCTTTGACTGGAATTGCTGGTGGACTAATGGCACATCAGATTGGTCATTTGTTCCCCGATTCATTCACTATCGTAGATTCCATCAAGTTACTCATGCTTGTAGTTGTAGGTGGTCTTGGGTCGGTCCATGGTGTGATCTTTGGAGCGATATTTTTGATACTTCTGCCAGAAGCTATTTCGGTCTTAAAAGGCTGGCTACCTCAGGCAATGGTTTATCGAGGTGGCTTGGAACCCTTAATTTTTGGTAGCATTCTGATTTTATTTTTAGTGTTTGAACCATTTGGTATTTATGGTCGCTGGCAAAAAATATTGTTGTACTTCAACCAGTTCCCGCTGTACCGAAAGAAAACCTTCAAGCGGCAACGATCCTTCTTGCGTACTGAAAGAGTTCATTGACATATGTTGATTGCCGACAACTTAACATGTTCATTCGGTGGGGTCAAGGCCGTTGATCAGTTGTCTTTTGTCGTCAATCACGGAGACATTTTTAGCATCATTGGGCCAAATGGTGCGGGTAAAACAACGGTATTGAATTTGTTCAGTCGTTTTTACAACGCCGATAAGGGAGAGATTTGGTTAGAGGATGACAATATCACGAAGATTTCGGCGTCGGCCGTCGCAAAGAAGGGCATCGCCCGTACCTTTCAAAACGTAGAGTTATTTGAACGCGAGACAGTATTACAGAATCTCTTGATCGCGCAACATATCCATCGTACGACGAATTTAGTCACGGAGTGTCTGTTTGTCGGTTTAGCACGTCGACAAGAAATCCGATTTCGAGAGACGGCAGAACATGTAATTGATCTGTTGCATTTAGAACAATACCGAGATGCTGTTACCGGTTCACTACCGTTTGGAGTTAGAAAACTTGTAGAAATCGGCCGCGCACTGTGTTTACGACCGCGATTATTGCTCATGGATGAACCATCCTCAGGGTTGAACCCGGAAGAAACAGAAGATTTAGGTCATTGGATCGAGGACATCAACCAAGATCTCGATGTAACAATTGTGATGGTAGAACATGATATGTCGTTAATCGGGAGAGTCGCCAGTCGAGTTTTAGCAATGGCAGACGGACGGTTATTGACCATCGGTACTCCGAAGGAAGTCGAAAACCACCCTGAAGTGATTGAAGCCTATTTAGGATGCTAGAAAGTTCCACGCTACTCAGCGTTCAAAATATTGAAACCTATTATGGTCCCGTTTCCGCCGTGTGTGGAGTTTCTTTAGTTGTGGAGCAAGGTGCAATCGTAACAGTTTTAGGTGCTAATGGCGCTGGTAAAACTACGGTTTTAAAAACAATTGCAGGATTAATGTTTCCTGCGAAGGGAATGGTGCACTTTGAGGGGGAAAATATTACCGGTATAGAACCCGACAAGATTGTTCGACTTGGTATTGCTCACGTCCCTGAAGGACGGGAAGTATTTCCGTTACTTTCCACCGAAGAAAATTTACGCTTAGGGAGTCTCAATAATCAACTTTCGCGGTTAGATGTTGTTTATGAATATTTTCCAATTCTGCAGAAGCATAGAAAACTATCTGCTGGTTTTTTATCAGGGGGACAACAGCAAATGCTTGCAATAGGTCGAGCGCTTATGCAGACACCGAGACTCATCATGTTCGACGAACCCTCACTTGGGCTATCTCCTAAATTGGTTCACGAAATTTCTGAGATCATCACGCGAATCAACACTGAACAAAGTGTGTCGATTTTGTTAGTGGAGCAGAATGCGAAAATGGCCCTGCAAGTGGCGCAATATGGCTACATATTGGAGCAAGGTCGAGTTGTTATGGAAAACACCTGCGAGCGTTTGTCAGCTTCGACGGATGTAAAGGAATTTTATCTGGGGATGAAAGAAGCAGGTGTGCGTGGCCAACGCCGTTGGAAGCGGAGAAAAACATGGCGTTAACGGATTCGATTGCGATTAACGGATCAGACACAGTTCCCAAGTTGTTTATGCACCGAGTCGCGAATTTTTCTCAAAAAGTAGCTGTACGTGAAAAAGAATTCGGTATTTGGAATGAATATACCTGGGATGATTGGGGGACACACGCGCGCGAAATCGGGTTAGGTCTGAAATCACTTGGTTTAGGTCGATCGGACGTTGTGTCAATCGCATCGGAAATCAACAAAGAATGGTTGTTTACGGACCTAGGAATCGTTTGTGTGGGTGGTATATGTAATGGAGTTTATGCCACCGACTCACCGCAACAGGTCAAGTACCTCATTAACGATAGTGGTTCGAAGTTTTATTTCGCAGAAGATGAAGAACAACTAGATAAAGTACTTCAAGTTCGTGATACCACACCGACACTAGAAAAAATCATCATCTTCGATATGGAAGGATTGCGAGACCTCGACGATGAAATGTGTTTGTCAATTGAGCAGTTACGCGAGTTAGGTCGAACATACGACGAGGCACATCCTAGTGAGTGGTCAAACGAGGTTCAAAAGGCGTCACCCGAAGACGTCATAATCTTAACATATACCTCGGGGACCACTGGCAGGCCGAAAGGGGCAATGATCACGCAACGGAATATGATCTTCATGATGACTTGCATTCAGAATTGTTTATCGGTTTATCCTACTGATAGGCAGTTAGGATTTTTACCACTTGCCCATATCGCGGGTCGTATGTTTTACGTGTATTCGGTCATTGAAGCACGCTCAATTGTGCATCTCATAGAAGATCCTGATACTATGATCAACGACATCTGTGAAGTAGAACCAACGGTACACTTTGCTGTCCCTCGAGTCTGGGAAAAACAACACTCATTGGTTACTCTGAAGTTAAAAAAGTCAACTAAATTTGCTAAAAGTATGTATGACTTCGCGCTCAAAATAGGATATGCAAGGGCAGAACGCATCTTGCTCAACCTGCAGGTCTCAGTGTTTATAGAAGCACTCTTTAAGGTTTGCGATTTTCTGGTATTACGAAACATTAAAAGGGCGCTAGGATTAGATAAATGTCGGTGGTTGTCGACCGCAGCTGCGCCGATTGCTCCCGAACTGATTCGATGGTATTGGGCTTTAGGTCTTCCAATGTATGAACTCTACGGCCAAACTGAGTGTACCGGGATAGCGACGTGTAATGTGGAATCTAGACGACGCTTGGGGAGTGTTGGACCCGCAGCAAAGGGAATCGATGTAACGCTTTCGGCCGAAAATGAAATTCTGATTTGTAGTCCAGGTGTAATTAAAGGATATTGGAATCGTCCTGAGCAAACCGCTGACACCATTCGTCAGGATTGGCTGTACACTGGCGATATCGGTCGAATCGATGACGATGGTTTTGTGTATGTTGTCGATCGGATGAAAGATATCATTATTACAGCAGGTGGAAAAAATATCACTCCGAGCGAAATCGAGAATCACTTAAAGTTTTCGCCATACATTACAGATGCGGTTGTCATTGGCGATCGACGACCTTACTTGACGTGTATGATCATGATTGATCACGACAACGTAACGCAATATGCGCAGGAAACAGACGTACCATTCACCAATTACGAGAGTCTGTGTCATACGGACGAGATCTTAGATCTCATTGCTCAAGAAGTAGAACGTGTCAACCAACAATTTGCACAAGCTGAAACGATCAAGAAGTTCAGATTGATTGATCAGTTATTAGATGCAGAGGACGAGGAACTCACGCCGACGCAAAAGCTTAAGCGAAACGTGATCAGTCAAAAATATGCTAGCATCATTGACAAGATGTATGCATGAGAGTCTCCGTTAACCCAGACCGATTGGAAGGTTAATCAAGACTTTGTGAGTATCAGACGATGTCATGGTGTTTTTACTTAACTGCGTCTGCAACATGTATTGTCGTAGTTTTCTTGGTAACTCTCCCTGAGTTTTCAATACGGGAGAAAGCTAGACGAGTTTGAGCAGATTGTACGAGAATTAGGAATTTGGCATTAGCTTCCAGAAGAGGATAAATTTACGGTAACAGTGAGGTTGTCAACCTAACCACATTCCACTACAATACTGACAGTTGCGGTTCGTCTGTCGATTAACCGTCGTGAATTGACTTGTTAGGTTCAGGCTCCTGCAACTTAATCCCAAACTTAGCTAAAATAGATCCAACCACACCGAAAACGAGAAATATCCCGATATACCAACCGGATGCCCACAATATACCCATAGCGTTTAATCTGAAAGTCCAGTCGTCGTCGTCAGGTTCTATGGCCGTTATAAGAATTGTCACAAATACTCCTGTTGCTAACAAAACCGCGATAATTGAGCTGCATAGAGAATATTCCGCGTTTTTCAGTTCTGAAGTTCTGAAAACAAAAGAACCCAATATAACAAGAGACAATGAAAACAGTAGACCGACCCATCCCATAATAAATGATAGACCAGAATAATCTTCACCAAGTCGTAAACCTATTGCACCGCCAAGAATCAATGTAATTGCTTGGATTAGGCCGATTGAGCCTCCGATAATTAGTAAGACTGCACCACCTTTCTTCATTGCAGTTATTTCCTTAGTTAGTTAGCAAAACGTATGACGTCCGACAAGGATCTGTTCAAATTCATAAATATCTGCAGATTTTAAAGATTTTCAAAAAATTTTGGACGGACAAGACCCCGATGACCAAGCAAACCTAAAATATTTATTGTGTTAGACATGGAGTACCATATCCCTATGAAGTTCATTCGCACCAACTTGACTCGAATTTCTTTTGCATTTGCTCTCATTGGGTTAGTCTTTTTTGCCGGTTGTGGTACCGATACGGAAACTGACTCAAACGAGACTCAAGATTCAGTATCAGAAACTCAACACAACGTACGGGGAGTTTCCGAAGATGAGATCTTGTTTGGTATTCATACGGACCTTTCTGGACCTATCGCCCGGTACGGAACAGAAACGGTAAACGGAATCAACATGCGTTTCAATGAGGTCAATAGCGACGGTGGAGTACACGGAAGAAAACTCCGTTTAATCGCAGAGGACTCCGAGTACAGCCCACAAAATTCGATCCGAATTACCAACAAACTCATTCACGGTGATAAGATTTTCGCAATGTTAATGGCATTGGGTACACCCAACAATTTAGCCGTCATGGATGAACAGTTTGAGGCAGGCGTTCCTAATCTATTCCCTTTCACTGGTTCAATAAAAATGGCACAACCGTATCGAAAGTTAATGTTTACGCAACGGGGGATTTATTACTACGAAATGCGCGCAGCCGTAAAGTATTTCGTCGAAGAACGTGGTCGAACTAAGCCGTGTGTTGCCTATATCAATAACGAGTACGGTGAGGAAACATATACCGCTGTTAAAGATCAAACTGCCGAAATGGGGATTGAATTTGTTGATGCAGCATCGCACGATCGTACGGAAACAGAATTTACCGCCAATGTATTACGATTGAGGCAAGCGGGTTGTGATCTCGTATTGTTGGGAACGGTGGTAATTGATACCCTAGGCATTCTCGCCGCAGCGGACGAGATAGGTTGGGAAAATGTCGATTGGGTAGGGTGTAATGCTGCAGCTGGTTCCGTGATTGCCGAGCATGAATCAGGAATGGGCGAAGGTTACTTTGTTTTTAATCATCTAATTAAGATCTACCCAGACACTGAAGAAAACGAAGAAATAGTAGAGTGGTACAACAAATTTCTCGAACTTTACGGAAGTGAACCAGATGTCGCAGCAATGGAAGGCTATCGTTCTGCTGATTTAGTGATTAAAGCTTTAGAAGCAGTCGGACGTAACGTCACTACAGAAGGCTTTATTACAGCATTGGAATCGATTGGAACTTACACAGATCTGTTTGGATACGAACTTCGCTTTAGTGAAGACAATCATAACGGTGTAAGAGAGTCCGTTCTAGCCCAAGCACAAGATAAGCGTTGGGTAGTTTTAGATCAACGAATCGAGATCAATATGTGATTGAAAGTTCCTAGTTCTTGGAATTTTCCAATGCTAGTTTGATGATACTCTCGGCTTGGTTACATATTGATCGCAACTGAATAACGTCGAATGAGTTGACTTTCGGAACATGGAGATGACCCAAAGGAAAAGACTTTCCGAATCTTTTCTGTAATAAGATAGAGCGGTACGATATCTCATTCGAGAGAAAACCACCTCCCGAACCCTGTACAGCAGTTTCACTAGTTAGTTGAGCTAGCGATCGCGGATAGAACTCGGTGTGACGTTCGGTCGCGACCCGGCGATTGTCAATAACTGACCACTGTCCCGGTGCTTTTTTCATGGCTTCGGCTGGAAGTGAAAATTCAAGGAACGACGGTGCGCCGGCAACGCAAGTGGGAAATTTCTTACCATCGATTCCGCAGACATTCAAGTTGTCTAACGTCTCAACCGAGCGGCGATTGCCCGGAAACCGTTCTAGATCAAACTGTTTTCTCCCCATGCTCAGAGTTACAACTAGACTCGGGTTCGTAAAGTACAACGTTTTGAGCATTCTTTCGACACAATCTTCATCAAAGTCTTGAAATCGGACTGGGAATACAAGCACATTTATCGAATACTCGGGACAAAGTGTTTGTGCTATGGTGTAGGCGATTATTGCCGATGGATTGCATTGCGTGATATTTCGGTCTAGCATAAAGGGATCAAAGCAAGTCAACACGATTCTTTCGTGAGTGAACGAACCGTAATTCACCTTCCTCGAATTCCATTCCAGTGCTTCGCGTGTGTCTGTTGCGATCTGTGAATCCAAATTGCCTCGTCGCAAACGTTGTCGGAGTAATACTTGCCCCATCAACCGTCCCCAGTAAATCGGTCGATCGTCGATTACCGTGTTTGAAACAGATCGATTTGATGCTAATGTATGGCTGAGTTCTTTAGCGCGTAAATTAACGTTCTCGTACAGTTCTTTGTCAGATACCTGTATTACTTGCTCAAACGAATGAATCCAGTCGTCTAATGGTCTCAATAACTCCGGGAAGTCGGTGATGATACTGTGCAAGCGCATTTCTTCTATGTTTGCAGAAGAATCTTCAGATCGAAGAAGCTTAAGGACGTGCTTCCACAAAGATGGAATTTCTGATGTAGTCACTGTCTAGCGAATGATAGGGGAGAAAAACTCAATGATTTTTGAGTGTGAGGGATTTTTGAACTAATCTAGCTTAGGTGTTTCTCCCTTTAAGCCAACGTTCGATCCTATTCCATGCTTCTTCTAATTGTGGTATCGGTTGTGTGAGACCTACACGGACATATTCTTGTACCACTGTGCCGGACGGTGTTCCCGGTACCACGGAAACCCCAGTTTCGTCAAGTAAACGTCGGGCAAAAATATCACTATTCTGATGCACATTAACCATCACAAACATACCCGCTGCCGGAGTTTCTGCAGAAATCGACGGGATTCGGCTTATACGTTTCATCGTGTAATCTCGACGATTCCGATATTCTTGTCGCATACTAGCCACGTCATGTGTATGAGCACTCAGGGCTGTAGCTGCGGCGTCGTGAATAAAGGGACAACCACTAAAGAAAACTGACAACGCAATATTCTGTAAATGCGAGGATAAATCATGATTGGTCAACGTCCAACCTACGCGCCACCCACTCATCGCATGTGACTTTGACAGACTATCGATAACCACGACATTTCTAAAATCTTCTACCACATTTGTTAGCGAAACATGTTCCTGTTCGTAATATAGTTCAGAATACACTTCGTCCGAAATCAACCAAATATTTCGCGCAGAACATATTTCATAGAGTTGTCTTAGTTCGTCTTCGGAAACAATGTTACCAACCGGATTGGATGGGGAGTTAACTAGAACACCAATGGTGTTGTCGTCAATCGCGTCAACAACCCTTTCCACATCGTATCGAAAGTGAGGAGATTTCGTCGCAATCGTCCTTAGATCTACGCCAACACACATAAAAGTTGGTTCGTATCCAAGGTAAGTTGGTTGACACGTCACGACATTGTCGCCTTCACTACCAATAGCCGTTAGCACAGAGTAGATAGCGGCCGTTGCACCATTAAAAATAGTGAACTGTTCTGGATCCAATATTTTGGCAGACGATTCAGATTCAATTCGTGCTAGTGTTTGTCGAAGAGCCATTTCGCCCGCGGGGTGTGTGTAATGAGTCCTTTCATTGTGTAAAGATTCTGTGACACTTTCGAGGATGTAGTCAGGTGTAGCAAAGTCTGGATCGCCAATCGAAAGTGCAATGATTGGCTCTCCAGCTCGTTTACGCGCCATCGCATCAATGTGCACTTGCCACGCGGAGTGATTCAGTTTAGCGAGCCGATCTAGGGCTCGGCTGCGGGGTAGGGATTCTCGATTCTTTTGATGAACGACGTCTTCTGGGACTGTAGTTGGTCTCCTTTTAGACGCAAAGGCCTCAACCAATTCAACGACATTTTTCACAAGACATAATTTTAATGCAATCGTGCATATTGCTTGTACGGATTCGCTTCGATAGTCTGCATTGGACCGCGACTAATTGATTTGCGGAATGACCCAATGCGGTCCAAACACCTTAGGGAAAGAATTTTTCCTTTGTATCCATACTCAATATCCGTTCACAATTCAGGCTTGTGTGACGGAGACATCTCTTAATGATCAAATCGAGAACTATAGCAGGGCACGCAAAGTTTTGTGACTACGGGAACATTGATGTAATATCAGAGTGTAGGCCCATAAGGCGACGTTCTGATCGCGCGATTATTTTTTCACAAAGATGGTCTACCATTTATTCTAGACTCGTTGGAATTATTTATGTGTAACGTTGTAAATAAAATTTTTCTTTATTCCCTTTGAAAGGTTCTTAAACGAGTTGAATTTCAGGCAATGTCAGGAAAGAAAACGCGATGAGAACGGAAATACAAAAGTAGATGAATAAAACGTTAGTCAGGATTGCTTTCCTTTGCGCAGGGGTTCTTGTAGGCTTTGGAGCTATCTTTCTTGTGTTGGACAACTTATACAACGCAGATGAAGATCCTCAAAAATCTGATCCATCCGTCTCCGATGACGTTGAGAAAAACTTCGACAGACTAGCAACATCAGATATTCACCCAATTACTTCGATTGAAGTACCGGATCATATTGTCGACCTTGAATTGCCGGATCAACTATTTGACTTGAAGGTGGCAATTACTTCGTGGGTTTCGGTACTTGAGCGCGAACAAATATTAGATTGGTTGAATCAATCCACTCAGAAAGATTGGCAAGTGTCGGTACAGATTCGAACTGAACTACAAACTGCGCTCGTTCAAAAACTTATGCAAAGTTCTTTGCACCAAGCACTAGAATTTGCTTTAGCCAGACTTGAACCGGTCCGTTCCACACTAGGTTCGTTGGTACTGTTTGAATGGGCTAGTACCGACCTTGAAGGTGCAATGGATAGTGTGAAATCGTTACCCGCGGAAGATCGATATTGGATTTTGAACACTATCCTTACAGCTCAAAGTGGACTGAAATGAGAAGAACAAACAGATATTGCACGCAAACTAGGGGATGAAGCCTACGCGCTTACCTTTTACTTTCAATCGTTACTTTCTGATCAGGATGTGCCTCCCAAGGATCAGTGGTATGAAATCATGCCTTTGGTCGAAAAAGAAAATCGACAGCACTTGGACATATTAGAAGCAGTCGCCGTTTCTTGGATTAAGCAAGATGGAATTGAAATGTTTGATGAGATGAGAGCGTCAATTCCCGACACACGAACCCTTGAATCGGTAGCGTTTAGTGTGCTTTTTGGAAATCTTGCTGAAGATCCTGAATATTTGGTTCCAACATTTGAATACACCTATGCACTTGAAGACGATTTTCCTTGGAAAGGCTTTATTCTCCGTTCAATTATTGCCAAATGGGCAAGTGAAGATCCAGACGCAGTAATGCAGCGTACGGAAAGCTTACCTCCCGGCGAATACCGCGACGATATGGTACAAGGGGCATATCAGGAACTTGCTATACGCAAACCTGAGTCCATACTGGCTGACTTAGATGCGATACCCCGACCACACAGAGAATATACGAGTCAAACAGCAATTAGAACTTTAGGCGAAAAAGCTCCTCATAAAGCGGCGGATATCGTACTAAAGGTTGAAGATACCGAGTTGCAAAAGTCCTTAGCGACAACGTTTCTTTGGGCGTGGGTACGAACTGATGCGATTGCCGTAAAAAATTGGGTACTGAATCTTCCGGTAGAGAACACTTTACGAGATTTTCTACTAGCTCCATTAGCCGATTCCCTTGCTGACTCCGAACCTCACTTAGCGTTTGAATTAGCTCTTGAACAATCACTTCAAATTAACGGAGACGACGTTCACGGACACGAGGTAAATGTACTACAACGAATTGCACAAAATGACGTTGATACCGCGTTGGTTCTACTTTCTCAAGTTCGCGAGGAAGTCAGGTTTTCAGGATACAGCCGCGTAACGAACATGTTGATCGATAAAGGTAAAAGCAGGGAAGTGATCGAATTGATCAATGAGTTAAAAAAGGAGGAACAATTAGAGTGGATAGAACGCAACCTCTGGAAGTGGAGTGAACGCGATCCTGCTGGTTTACTTAACAATCTGGATTCGGTAATTTCAAGCGAAGTTCAAAGTCAAATGGCAATGGCTTTGTTTTCCATGAATCAACACTCAGACGCGTATAGTGAAGAAGAACTTAGTTCGCTCAAACAATATATAGATCCAGAAATTTGGGAAGTGCTTAACAATCCAGAGGCAGTACAACTCGAAACAGAAGACACGCCGTGATTTATTGCATTACACAGGTGTACAAATGAGGCATGAAGTTATTAGATTATTGGTTCTTTGTTTGCTAGGAATGGTCATTGGTGGATTGTGCGCATTTTATTTTGTCTGGAGTAATTCAGCGGAGAAGTCCACCCCTAATACCGAAGCGACCAAGTCGTCTGCAGATATAACAAATGAAAATATCAGTTCGACCGACTTTCCATCATTGGATGAGCATACCTTCACTCGAAGAAAAGTAATTCATTCGTTTGTGGGAGATTTAACGGAGCAAGAGATTGTTCTGACATTGAATAGTAATGCTAGCGAATACAAAGACCTCGATGCTAGGGAGCACCAAGGATTAATCGAGTTACAAAGGTCACTTCTTGAGAGATTGAGTCAAACAAATCCAGGAGAAGCCTTAACTTTCGCGTTAGACAACGACTTACCCCGTAAATTTATCGAATTACCAGCCGTGAGATCAATCTACGACGATAGCTCGTTTGCACCTCCTCCAGCAAGTATAGCTCAAGTATCGTTTATCGAAACAGTATTCAATGTTTGGGCAGCGAATGATTTAAGTGCTGCGCTCGATAAAGCTACCAGTCTAGATGGCGCATCGCGCGAGCTCGCACTGGCAGGCATACTCAAGACTCAATCGAAGGCTTCCCTAGAGGAACTTAAACAGATTGGTATGCAATTTGGAAGCGAACAATACGGATTAGACGCGTACTACAACTTAGTCAACTCCGAAACTTGGAAGATCCAAGAGCAGTATGGGAACAAATTAGACCACACCTTACGTTCGGCAATTTATCTCAGGACTGGCTGGTGAAAAATGTTCTACTGCAATGGTACGAGCAGGAGGGGCTTATTAGCGTACTAGATGAAGTGCAATCATCCGATATATCAGACCGAATCAAACACGACACAAGTTTGCTAGTACTTGAACGCGCGGTTAAGGACACACCATTTAGTGCGTTCGAGTATGCGGTGAGAGTGCAAATTGAAAGACCTTCCCACGACCCGCTGGTATTTGGAGTACTCGGTGCTTGGGCTGACTTTGATCCTCAATCTGCCATGGAACACCTCGACGAGCTCACCGACCCATTTTTACTTCGAATGGGTACTAGGATTGTTGTTGCTCGTTGGGCTACGCAAGACCCTAATTACGTGTTAGAAAACCTCGAGGATTTTCCGCCCGATCAACGCCAAGAGGCAACCTCAATCGCACTTCGTGTTTTGGCAGTTAGTAATCCCACCGAAGCTGCAAAAAGGGCACTTGATGAATTTCAATTTTCCAGTCACAATCCCGCGCTACGTTCAGTGATGGGTGTTTGGGTACAGCTAGATCCAACCTCTGCCATAGATTGGGTTGAGCAGAACGGGAAAAATGACTGGGAAAAATACGCGCTCGCAGCCGTGTTAACGGAAAGTTTAGTTTCGATCGAGTCACAAAGGGAACGAGCTTTTGACATTGCACGGAATGTCTCTGATATGGACTGGGGAGAAGTGGAGTATGTTGGCTTAGAAGCAGAAGTCATTGCTTCGATCGCAAGGTGGGGTAGTTTGGAAACTGCTTTGAAATTATTGCCAGAAGTCCGTCCAGGGAATACTCGAGCAGTCGCCATTGCGGGTATCGCGGGTGTTCTAATTGAGGAGAATAGAACATCCGAGGCGTTTAACCTTGGCCTCGAATTACCCTTGGATGATCAGTTCAAATTTTTCCCGGAAATTGCGAATTCTTGGGCTAGAGCCGATCCGGATGGATTGATGGGATCGATAGATGACATTGCTGATGAGAAACTTCGCTCATTATTTGCATTGCAAGTTTTGGTGGGGTATGCAAGCAATAATTTCACCGACGAACAGTTTGAAACGTTGCAACAATATCTCAATGAGTCGGATCGAGCGGTGTTTGAAAGTCAACGATAGTAACTACTAGTTCTTTTATCTCCCCAAAACCAGCACCTAGCTCTGTGTTAGCGTTTTATCGGCAATGACATAGCTTGTACTTGCTGTTTCACTTAGTCCTTGCTGTCGATACATTGAGGTATATCTACCACTCTTCGCAATTAAATCTCGATGAGAGCCGTATTCGATGATTTGACCACGATCGATAAAAGCAATTTTGTTTGCATTTTTGATTGTCGATAAACGATGGGCAATGATTACACAGATACGATCTGCGATTAACCGATTCAATCCTTCTTGAATAGTTTGTTCGGTGTTAGTATCTATAGTCGCTGTCGCTTCATCCAATATCAGGATTTGTGGGTTGGCCAATATAGCTCGCGCGATTGAAATCAGTTGTTTTTGACCTGCCGATAGTCGACTTCCTTCTGTACCCGTGTTAGTGTAGTATCCGTCGTCTAGTTGTTCAATAAACTCATGGGCACCACCCATCCGTGCTGCCTCGACTACTTCGTCGAAGGTGGCTGTTACTTTTCCATAGCGAATATTTTCTAAGATCGTACCAGAAAATACATGTGGATGTTGTAAGACGACTCCCAGTTGGGATCGATACCATTTCAAGGGTAAATCACGGTAATCTTGGTTATTAATTAAGATTCGACCATTCGTAGGTTCATAAAACCGACAGAGTACGCTAATGAGCGATGTTTTGCCACCGCCAGTGGGTCCAACCAGAGCGATCGTTTCTCCAGATTTCACTTGAAAATCAATGTCTCTTAACACCAAGTCATCGGCTCGGTAGGCAAACGACATTTCTTCAACGCGAATCGATTCAATGTCAGTGAATGTGGTTTCAGTTACATTTACTTCATCCCGAATTGTCGGTTCAGCATCCATAACTGAGAAAATACGTTCTGCGGAAGCTTGAGCAGTCTGCATCTCGGTAAACCACGCTGCTAACTCAATCGTCGGATCTAGAAAATGTCTCATCCACATCATAAAAGCTAACAGTGTTCCAGCGACTATGACGCCGTTAAGAAATTCTTGACCACCAACCGCAATTGCTATTCCAGAAGACACACTTCCAACGCAGATAATGGTGGGAATGTAGATCGCTGACAGCGTAAGATTTTTGACGGATGAATTCATCAATTTTTCAGTGTGAACTGAAAAATCCTCTAAGTTTTTCTTTTCTTGAACAAAAGCTTTACTGGTTGCAACACCGACGATACTTTCGTTATAAACCCCGGTGATAATCGAATTTACTGAACGGACTTCTCTAGCTGATTGGAGTATAGATCGTCGAAATTTAGTCGTAACCCATGCGATTAAAGGAAGAAGTGCAAAGGTTAGTAATGCAAGTTTCCAATTCAGTATCAACATGACTACTCCCATCGATAACATCATCGACGTTCCCCAAACAAAGTCGAGAAATGCCCAAGCGAGGATGTCCGATAACCGTTCACAGTCCGATGTCAACCGCGCCATAATCCATCCTACCGGTCGCGCATCAAAAAATTTGAAAGCTTGTTTCTGAATGTTTACGAAAGCATCGTTCCGAATGTCTAGGCTTGCTAACGCTCGAACTTTACATACCAGGTAGACAAACCCGCCGGTAACGATCCCGTCGAGTACACAAGTAGCAACAAATAGCCACGACCACTTGATTAAGTTTGCGTCGTGCCCGAGTGTACGTATGTCTTGGACCAACCACATGGTGATTAGTCCAAACGACATTTCTAAAACACCAACAATTGTTCCACAAATTGTGACTCCGAGCAGCAGCTTCTTGTATTTAAAAATGTACAGGTAGAGTCTTTTCCAAAGACTCAGTTCCATGTGCGTTCGTTCTGAGTCTCGAAACTCGTCGGTGACGGTTGGATCGGTAGTGTTGACGCTTTCAGCCATTGACGATTTCCTGAGTTTCAAAGGCGATGGCTTCGTCGAGTAAATCTTGTATTTCGCAAATATCTCGATATAAACCGACTTCTGAAACTAATTGTTCATGCGTACCCAACTGAGCAATCCTACCTTCATTCATCACAACGATCCGATCGGCGTTCCGAATGGTTGTGAGTCGGTGTGCGACGATTATCGTGGTTGGTTTAGGTTCGAAAGAGCTTAGGTTTTGTAAGATGGCGCGTTCAGTTTGAGTATCTACACCAGAAAGCACATCATCTAAGATTAGGATAGGGGCGTTTTTCAGGAATGCCCGCGCAAGTGCCATGCGTTGCCGTTGACCGCCCGATAGATTGATCCCACGTTCACCAATTCTCGTTGCAAACTGTGCAGAAAACTCAAGAATCGTATCGTGAATATCTGCCATTCTCGAAGCATATTCAATGCTCCCGGATCTGTCTTCCGAAGTACCAAAACGTAAATTCTGTTCGATTGTTCTGGAGAACAAAAAAGGTTCCTGCATGACACAAGCAATCTGACTCCTAATCCAGTGTGCGTTGAACGATTCAATATCAATACCGTCGACATTGATTGTTCCTTCTTTGAGTGGGTAGAAACGTAGTAACGCCCGAACAAGTGATGATTTCCCGGATCCAGGTCGCCCAACAATTCCAATGGTTTCACCAGGTTTGATGGACAATGAAATATCAGATAACTGATTGGATACTCCATCGTAGGAAAGTGAGACGTTTTGAAATTTAATCGCACCTAGACGAGGCGTCTTCTGAGGAAATGGTTGCTCAGGTTCTTGCTCAGAGTTAAGAATATGATTTATCCGTCTGAGCGCTACAAGAGTTTTTCCTGCGTGTTCAACAACATCGATGAGTTGTCGGATACGCCAAGTGACCATTCCCGATAGCATGGTGAACATCATAAATTCACCAATGCTTAAACTACCTTGCATCACAAAGTACCCTGCTGCGATTAGTACCACTCCAGTTTGTAGCATGCAGAGGGCATCACTTACCCCCCAATAAACCGCTTCGTACGTGTTCAATTTCACGACTCGGTCACGAAAGTCACGGTTTGCCGTGGTGAATCGTTTGTACTCATGCTGTTCTTGAGCAAAAGCTTGGATTACTCGAATACCGGAGAGATTTTCTTGTAGAGCTGAGGTTAACCGGCCTTCGGATTCATCCATCTCTTGAAACAACGATGATATTGCCTTAAAAAAGTAAATACCTCCAAATACAATCAACGGTAAAAGGATCAAAGCCAATCCGGTGAGAATGACATTGCGCCAAGCGAGGACCGGAATCATGACTGCTAAAAAAAGCAATGCTCGCGCTACCGCATCGACATCAGCATGAACAAATCGTCTGACAGTATCAACGTCTGAAGTACAACGTTGCACTAAATCTCCAACCTCCTCGTTATCGAAGAACGATATTCGAGCTCGATGTAGCCGGTCAAACAAAACATGCCGCAAACGGCGTGCGATTCGTTCTGAGGCAACAGCGGAAAGCCGATCTCTGCCAAATTGAAAAGCACTACCCACAAGTGTGATTACGATTCCCAAAACGGCCGAAACGATTAAGTAACTGGAGTATGGCCAATTTCCACCTAAAAACTCGGAAACATTGTGAATCCAAGGATGAGCAAACCCGAAATCTTGTTCAGTTACAACGTCTAAAGCATACATTCCGATTACAGGGACACCGATCAGACAGATGTATGACAATGTCGAACTAACGGTCGCGACTACGTAGTACCAACGTTCACCGGCCGTGATAGCCCAAAGATTGGAGAATTTATATTTCACAGGTTGTTTGGAATCGCAAACAGAAATCTGTTAATTGAAAAACATTTTGAGGGAATCTGTGAAGTCGCGGTAGGTGTGAGGGTAACCGAGACTTGGAAACAAGTGTGATATTGTAGAAAGTTATCAACTAGAGTGTGATTTGGTTTTCAGTTCAACATACATCTATTCCTCAACACAGTCCCACACGGGTTGGCGATGTTCTGTTTTGATAGTGGATAGATATCGTTAAAGCCTGTAGTGGTCATTGGCTTGTACAACGAATCACTTTGATACCATCTTCTGGCAACTTACAAAAGGATTGTCTTTTATGAAGTAACGGTACGGCAACTTTTCGCCGATTGTAAGACCGATTCTACCACTCGTGGAAATTTGAAAATCCGACGAAATATTTGGTTTAATTACATAGATTGGTCCTCTAGTTACGTCCATGCGATTGTGGTCGCGCGAAATACCTAAGGATTGCGATAGTTTTCCTGGACCGTTACAAAGTGCTATGTCAGTTTTTGGAAAGTTGCGTCGAATTCGCATTTTTTCCATACCACTTAGCGGTTCTAGTGCCCGTAATAAAACGCAACCAGCGAGTCCTTTTCTTTCGGTTACGATGTTCACACAGTGATACATGCCATAGATAAGATAGACATAGAGATGTCCTGCTTCCTCCCACTGATGTTCGGTGCGAGGAGTGCGACCTTGAGTGGCATGAGATGCTGGGTCATCGGTGCCTAAATACGCTTCAACTTCTACGATTTTACCGGACAGAAACAGTTCTTTTGTGGCGTTAATGAGAACACAGCCGATAAGTTCTTTTGCAACAGTTAAAGTAGGGCGAGAGTAGAAACTCCTTAGAAGAATTTTGTCAGTGCAATCGGTCAGATTCAGCCTTTGTTTCATGT
>VXYV01000015.1 GCA_009845835.1 Gammaproteobacteria bacterium
AGCACTTATTTTTTACACGAACCGATCAATTGTGAGAAATCCCAGTATAATTAAATTGTGCATTTTAAAGGAAATCATGCTGTTACGCTCAAACCGAGTAATGTTCTACAGTTCTTTTTGGCTTGCGTTCAATGGAGAAACTCCAGAATGGATAACGCTAGAAGCGTAGGAAGTGTTAGACGCAGTATGGCAGAAAAGACTCACTCTCCATGCAAGAAGCGGTCCTTTCTTATTTTCCAATGTGTTACATCCCACACTCCGCACTTGTTTTGATGCATTTTGGTATTTTTAGACAAACCCGCGTCACACAAGGATCCGAACAGGATAAGGACATTTTGAGATGCGAATGAGGCTTTCATTTCACATCTATCTTTTTTTCTGATCCACCTGACATTATTTGCTGAATGTTGGAACCACAAAGGCTCAGAAAATAAATACCAAAAAACGAAATTAGAAGTGCGGAATATAGGTTACATAATGGTGTATTTTTATTAATGCTACATTCCAGCTCATGTTGAAGGAGCGGATGTCAAACTTCAAACTGAATTTCAGTTAGTTAAGAGGTATAAAATGACTAGTTTTGTAAGGCGCTTAGCCTTAACTACGGTTGTCACGGCAGTATTGGTTTTCGGAGGCTTGCTTGTCCTGGATAATGCTCATAAGGATACGCAAGCAGCGAGTCGCCCACATCACCATGATGTTTATCATGACGAACATGATGTAGATAGTGGTTATTGGGTACACAATACAGTAGACTACGTTTATAGGTAGGTGCCCTGGAAATCGAGGGAAAAATTTTACATTTTTCCCTCGGTGTTCTAATTTTCCTTGTTATCAAACGTGTGTCGTTTCGTCATATATTCATCAAGACAAAAAGTGGTGAGATTCTCAGTGCTAGTAGTCTGTCACAATTAGTTTGATAGTTAATCTGAAATCTGGTATGCTTAGGCTCAAGTGAATAAATGCTATAACTTGGAGCCTCTTATACCTGCGAAACAATACCCCGTTATACTTGACCGGAGCCAACGCGATTATCTCCTTGATCTGATCGCTTCCGGCACCGAGTCGGCACGAAAACTCACCCGAGGCAGGATATTATTGAAAGCCGATGAAGGCGAGTTTGGGCCCGCCTACGCTGATAAGGAGATAAAGGCAGCTGTTGAAGTTTCCATATCTACTATTGAGAGAACTCGCAAAACCTTCGCGTTTGAAGGGTTGACAGCTGCACTGACTTCTAAAAAGCGTTCAAAGCCATCGAGACCGGCAAAGTTTGATGGCGAAAAAGAGGCACATCTGATCGCTTTAGCCTGCTCGCCAGCTCCGGAAGGACACGCGAGATGGACGCTGCGTCTCTTAGCCGATAAAATGGTAGAGTTGAACCATTTTTCAAGTGTTTCTCATGAAACGATAAGACGCACACTAAAAAACGAACTTAGACCTTGGTTAAAACAGCAATGGTGTATTCCACCTAAAGCCTCAGCGGAGTTCGTCGCTGCGATGGAAAATGTCTTAGATCTCTATCATCATCGCGAAGCCGCTGCATATCTTTTGGTTTGTGTTGATGAAACGAGTAAACAACACATTCAAGAAGTTCGGCAGCCCTTGGACATCGTCAAAGGTTCACCGAGTCGATATGATGCCGAATACAAGCGCAATGGTGTGAGCAATCTATTCATGATTTTCGCGCCCCTTTTGGGGTTTCGGAAACCTGTTGAAGTCACTGACAAACGAACAAGCATAGATTTCGCACATATCTGCCGCGATTTAGTGGATGTGCATTTTCGATATGCGGCAAAGATTATGCTTGTTTGCGACAATCTCAATACGCATAAGCCAGCTTCGTTGTATAAAGTTTTTCCTGCCGATGAAGCCCGGCGTATTGCTGAAAAGATTGAGTTTCACTATACATCCAAGCATGGCAGTTGGCTGAACATGGCGGAGATTGAACTCTCCGTGCTGTCTCGGCAATGTCTTTGTAGGCGGATAGCGGACCAGGACACCTTAAAGCATGAGATCCAGACGTGGCAAACCCGAAGAAATGAGCAAGGTGCGACCGATTAGATGTGCTAGACTACTATTTTTCATCGGTCTTTTGTCACTTGGTCTTATAAGGGTCGTTGTGGCATCAGAGCCGCTTCCAATGGAAACCTCTTTCCCATTCGGGCTTGAACCTGATTTTGAAATTCCGAAGCACAACCCGATGACCGCCGAAAAGGTGTTGCTTGGAAAACGTCTCTTCTTTGACAAAAATCTGTCTAAGGATAGGAGTATAAGTTGTGCTACTTGCCACGATCCAGCACAGGGGTTTTCAAATGGCGAGGCACTTGCTCAAGGTGTTGCTGGGGTGATTGGAACCCGAAATGTCCCCAGTATTGTCAATCGGTTATTGGGGCGCACGCAGTTCTGGGATGGTCGATCGGAAACGCTTGAAGTTCAGGCATTGGAACCGCTCTTCAATCCGAATGAAATGGCAATGGACGAGAATCTACTCATTGAAAGACTTCGAACCGATGTGATTTATCTTGTGCTTTTCCAACAAGCGTTTGATGCTGAACCGACTTTAGATGGTGTGCTTCAGGCAATTGCCACTTTTGAACGGACACTCCTCTCAGGGACAACTCCTTTTGACAAGTATGAGTGGAACGGCGAGAAAATGGCGTTGAGCGATAGTGCTGTGCGAGGGATCGCGCTTTTCCGAGGGAAAGCACGTTGTTCAACGTGCCACATCGGCACCAATTTAACAGACGAGAAGTTTCATAATCTCGGGGCGGGAGCGGGGATAGGTCAGGATGACCCGGGCCGCGCCGCAGTTACAAAAGAATCAGAAGATTTTGGAAAATTCAAGACACCGACTTTGAGAAATGTCACCCGCACTGCACCTTATATGCATGATGGTAGTTTAGCAACTCTTGAAGAGGTAATTGCTTTCTATGACCGCGGAGGCCGCCCCAACCCAAACTTGGACAAAGAAATTAAACCCTTACAACTTACTGATGCAGAAAAGGCAGATCTTCTTGAATTCTTGAAAAGCCTCACAAGTTCTGTTGTCTCTGTCAGTCCTAAAGAATTAGAGGAACTCATCGAATGAAATTGTGGATGTTTTTCGTTCTCAGTTTACTGATAAATTTCACAGAGATAACGTTTTTTCCCGATGTCTTGGCAAATGAAAACACCGGAATGATTCAGGGTAAGGTCTCCCTGAGTACCCCGGCACCGGCGTTACCTCAGATTGTTGTGGACAAAACTATCGATTTCTGCGGCGTAACGTTGATAGATCCTATTTTGATGGTTCAAGAGGGGGGTGTGAAAGGGGCAGTCATATGGTTAGAATGGCAAGGTGAATTTCATACGATGGCGGAACCGGTGCCTCCTATCTCCCTGAAAAGTCAAAATTGCTTGTTTTCCCCACGCATCCAGGCCACCCGAGTGGGAGCTTACCTCCACCTGAACAGTGGCGATGAGATCGCGCATAATCCACATGGGTGGTGGAATAACACAAAAACGGTGTTTAATATCACGCTTTTAGATCCAAGTTTAAAATTCAAGAGAAAACTTCGGTGGGCAGGAACATATCGAGTCGAATGTGATACACATACATGGATGAAATCCTACATATTGGTTTTTAATCACCCTTTTTTTGTAGTGACAGACGAGAAAGGCAAATTTACGCTGAATAACGTACCTGTAGGGACACATACTGTTCGCGTATGGCATGAGATTCTTGGTGAACAGAAAAGGGTAGTAGTCGTCAATTCTGGAAAAAAAACGAAACAAAGTTTTGTATTCCCTCTTGTGGATCATCGGCGCGAGATACTCAAACCCAAAACTATTTCCCCTTGGCCGCCGAATGAAAGTCGCTAATGGAGAACCATTTATTCAAAGATGCATCAACGTCGTTTTTTATCCTTCAACTGGCAAAGTTTACGGGAATTAGCCAGAATATTTCTTATTTCGATATTCCTTGCCTCTGTCATCCTTATTTCTATTACTGTTCTAAGAGAACGGCATGTGGAATTTGAACCCTGCCAGAGTCATAATTTTATATTCAACCTAAATTTAATAGCACCTCCACAATTAGGAGTTCGACATTGGGAGATAGGTGATTATGCTCGTTATCGGCACCGTCGCAAACGATCCGTGCATTATGATAAGTTAGATCGAGAGATAGGCTATCATATCATTGGGGCATTGGAAATATCTGGTGATCAGGGATACTGGCTAAAACAGACCGGCTTTTACTATTTTAGAACCATTCCAAGGGACATTTATCGATGGGTTAAATTGCATGATTTAAGGACAACTCGCGGAGGTATGGATTACGAATATCTTCAGAATTATATCCCCTTTCGGGTAGAGTTTTGCGAACAGTCTGATGTCCCGTTCGCAAAACTGTTAAAACTGGGCGAAGAAAGGATTGAGACAGAAGCTGGGACGTTTGAATGTATTCATTATCGCGCTGAGTTGACAGAACTGAATCGCGAAGTTCTAGAAATTTGGGTATCTCCTGCAATTTCGCCCTTGGGCATTGTTCGTGCACAGTCAGAGAATGATATACTAGAATTAATCTCGTTTGGACAGAACAAAGAGATAACAATACCGAAATTGATACAACCGGTTATTGAAGGTATTTCAACCTTAGATTATGGATGTAATTCCTGTCATGGATACGAAACTTGTCACGAATCAATTTTCCCGCCAAGGTAGTTGGCTTAGAAACTTGATGGCTTTAACATTGGTTGTTCTCATTGTGAGCAGTTGCCAGAAGCCAACTTCCGATAATGAAGATTCTTTGGGAAAACTACACGATGTTACCGAAGATTTGCATCATCGTCTTAAAGCTGGTCTCTTTGAACCGGGAAAAGATCCGATGGTTTTTAGGCTGGCGAAACAACCGAATCTATATCAAAGATTAAAACTTCCGTTCTATAGCGAGGATGCACCTCACAAAATGGTCCGTATTTCTTGGGACCGTGGTACTTTCTGGGTTAGGTCTGATGATCACGCTTTGGTAGTCGTTTATATGGATAAGGAAGCAATATTTAGTCATGTACAAGTTGCGACTTTGACAGAATTCAGTGCAGATCGAAGATTTATAGAAAACAGGCGACACCCGGTTCGATAAAGCAGACAAAAATCAAAGGTAAAAATCTTATGACGCTAATAGTTCCACAGATTCACGGTGTTTATTTTCTAGGCCAATTGAAGAAAAAATACTTTCCTATCACTATCTTAATTTTCATTGTTATTGTGGCTTGTTCTTCTTCAAATTACACAGAATTCTCAGAACCGTTTGAACTCAGTTCATTTCTAAAAAATCATATCCAAGAACTGCCAGGCCAAATGGTGTGTTTTCAAATTTTAGACGCTCTCGGTGAACCCATAGCATATGACTTATTAAAGTTTGAATGGATGGAGGGTGGTCGTATGGATTTCCAAACTGACCAAGATGGAACCCTGAGCATGCAGTTTGAGAAAGATATGTTAGAGAACGAAGTAATGGTCTCTGCAAAATCCGAGGGTGCCAAAATCAGGGTGACTTGGTAGTTTTTTAGGGGTGTGACAATTGTTCATGACTTGTATCCATTGGTTAAAGGTAAAACCTCTACGCCACGTCCTCGCTGCAGTGCTTTTTTTTCTACTCACTATTGGGATGACCTGGCCCTTCATTCTTCAATTAAACACACACGTCACTCCAGGTCAGCAGCCTGCTATGTCAGTGTCTTATCTCGGACTCTGGACGCTGGCATGGAATCACCACTGGATCCGAGGTCAAGCTGACGGTTATTGGGATGCCAATCACTTCGCCCCACATCGAAAAACACTCGCTTACTCAGAACCACAGTTTGGTATTGGTCTGCTCACTTTTCCGGTTATGCTTTTCGGCGGCAATACTGTTTTGGCGTATAATTTGGCAATACTCGCTTTTTTCTGGGGAGCCGGAATGGCGATTTATGCCCTTTGTTGGTGGCTTTTTGGGTTAGTGAATGGAATCCGGCAGAATGACCGATGCATAGCATCTATCACAGCAGGAATTCTCTATGCGTTTACACCTTATATGTTTGAGCAGATAGCACTTATACAACTTTTGACTACCCTTTTTCCACCCTTGTGCCTATTAGCACTCCACCGCTTTTTTCATCAAAAGCGGTGGGTAGATGCCCTCCTTTTTTCTGCTGGTTTTCTTGGTTGCTGGTATACATGTGCCTATTACGGGTTATTTTTTAGTGTTTTCGTCGTCTCCTTTACGCTTGTATTTTGGAACCGGGGTTTGTTAACCTGGCAAAACCTACTTCGTGGATTGGTGTCAGTAATGATTTTAATGATTTGCCTTCTACCTTTAGCGAACGGAATGCATTCGGCAAAAACGGCACTGTCGCATGATTGGCCTGTGGAACTGGTCCGAGGACTATCTGCTGCGCTTATGGAATACTTTCAGTTTCCTGCAAGTAGTTTGCTTTACGAACACATTTTAGGACTGGGGTCCTCGGGAGGCAGCCTCTTTGGAGGGGGAATGCTGCTTTGCTTAGCATGCGTTGGGGTAATAACAGTGTTTAGAAGTCCTGTCATGATCAATAATGGAAGTGTGGATAGTAAGATTCCTTCCATGAATCATCAGATACGTCCTTCTTTCAGGCGATGCGGGGTTTTTTATATAGCCATGGCACTTGTTGCATTCATCCTTTCCTTAGGATTGGCACTTACCCCGACCCACACGGACGGGTTGGGTGTGTACCGGTTTCTGGTTTGGTTATCTCCTTACAATCTTCTCCATAAATTTGTGCCAGGGTTTTCCTCTATACGCGCTCCGAATCGCTTTTGTATCTTCGTGGTACTCTTTTTAGCAATACTCGCTGGGTTGGGAATGTTGTGGGTGTGTCACTGTTTTCGTTCACGAAAACGGTGGGGAGTCATTGTATTCCTGATTTCAATCTCAATTTTTGAATTATGGCCTACTCCGTTGCGGTTCGTCAAAGTACCAGTGACAGAGGCGGAATTACCACGTATCTATCAGCACCTGAAAAATCTACCCGCTGATGCAGTCTTAATTGAATACCCACTATCCTTTTCTGAATCAGAACAGGGAAATGAAGAAGTTTCTCGCACCATGTATTTCAGTACGTTTCACTGGTATCGGTTAGTTGATGGCTACACAAGTTTCGCACCTCCAGCTAATTTTGACCTGCAGAGAGTTCTTGAGCGGTTAGATACAAAATCGACAATATCGGCTTTAAAGGCGTTTGGTATTGACTATTTGCTTGCACACTGGGGTGGGATGCCTGCAGAGCAAAAGATGCTTCTCCGGACACTTGAAGTCGCAGGAAACCTAAAACCTATAGTTCGTGAAGGAAACCAACACACCTTATATCAGATAGATAACAGCCAGCACAAGAGTACCGCGCCGCGGCTCCCCAATATTGAACGTCTCGCAATCTACGAAGGTGACCAACAACAGCGTGATGTGAGAGTGTGCTTCTATTATCAGATAGAAATGGATGAAGTCCTGTTGGTTACACCGTGGCAAAATTCAGTTGAATGTCAGATTTCTTGGTATAAGAAATTAGAGTCGGCACCCGAGAAAGACAGCAAACCTATTCTTGTAAAGAATGTGCCTTTCCAAGGAAGTCGGTTACTTAATGCCAGTTTAAACGCCATAGCAATTGCTGTACCTGCACCAGCCCCGGGGAAATATCGAGTTACCGTCAAGCACCGTCTCTCTTCACGTTCCGTCACAAAGACCGGCGTTTGTGAGATATACCCCCACGGTTTTGTCCGATTTCACGAGGACCCATAACATGAAAGCTTATTTTTTCTACGGCAGTGTTATCTGCATCACATGCCTCTTAACAGTCCTAATCTTTCTTGATTTTCGGCAGCAGCGGAAAGCTGCAGACACCTTTCAGTACACAGTTCGCAATACCCCCTTGATTGTGAGACATTTGCTCGTTGCCCCTGAACGGTTGAAGGTCAAAGACTGGCAGATTGGTGAGACTTCTGTGTATTGCTTAAAAACGAATAGGGACAGCAGACAGATTTCCTTCCAAGTGGCAGCGCGCGACGCTATTGAAAGCAAACAGTTTTGGTTAAAAACCGATGGATTTATACAATTCAATGACGTGGAATTTGAATTTTGGCGGCTTTTAGATGAGACAAATCTTCGTCTAGGGAGTGAAAAGCGAGGTTTCTTTTTTGTACAAGGTGCTGTTCCTACGCCGGTGCCACGTCTTCAGGTTCCTGCTAATCCAATTGTTCTTGAAAAACTTGGAGACGAGGTCTTAGTAACGCCGATCGGGCTCCTCAAATGTGTTCACTATCTCACTTATATTCGTTCTCCGGATGGAGAACTTGAACCCCTCTTGGAATTGTGGGCGAATCCTATCGCTCGCCCCTTAGGTCTAGTACGCGCTCGATGGAAAGATGCCTCTCTTGATTCAGTCGAAATCAATACGGAAGCCATTCCAAAAATTCCACAAATCCTGTTAGCGGAGTTTAGTAGAAACACCTCGCAAGACGGAACCTGTGTCGGGTGTCATACCAAAAATATTGGGGGCAAGGATTTAAAAATGGAATCCTCGGTCCGTATCAGTGGTGAGATATTAAATGTTACACAAGCCTTATTTCACTACCAACAGGCAGAAATGGTGAAACCGGGGGATCTGATTAAAATCAAGCTCACTAAAAACAAAGGGCGGGCGTGGAAAGAAGCAGCGGTGCGATTCTCATGGAAAAAGGGGAGTTTCTGGGTAAAACCGGATAGAACGATTGGGATAATGTTCTCTTTAGATGCAATCGCACACGATAGTAATATCACCGTTCAACCTCGTAATAACCGGTTTGTATTACACCTTGACCAGTGAGGAACTAATTCTTAATGCTTACAACACTCATCCACCGAGAACTACTGGACAACCTAATGACGTTCCGATTCGCAGCAGCAGTTCTCATTATACTGTTCCTTATGGTTACAAATACTGCTGTGCTTATTAAGGATTACGAGCGACGTTTAGCAGGCTATAACGATGCTGTAAAAATGCATCAGCGGCAACTATATGAGAAAAAGACCTATTCAGCAGGTGAGGTATATGCCGATCGGCCACCAAATCTGCTCAGCATTTTCAATGTCGGGTTCGATAAGCGGCTCGGTAACCAAGTGGAGGTATCCCACAGATATGTCCCGTCCCTGTGGGATGCCAACATACACGAGTCGGATAATCCGTTTCTGGATATGTTTGCCTCAACAGATATTGTCTTTATCTTTGAAGTGATTCTTAGTTTGTTGGCATTGATTTTCGCCTACGATGCCCTCGCCGGAGAGTACGAGCGCGGGACATTACGTTTAGTTTTGACCAACTCCGTTCGTCACGGGCATATCCTGCTCGCGAAATATATCAGTGCGATGCTCTGCCTGCTGGTGCCGTTGCTGCTGAGTTTTCTCCTCGCTGTAATTTTACTAACGAATTCCGCTTCTATTATTCTAAATACACATGATTTTCTGCGCATTGGCGGACTTATTTTCGCATCTGCTGCGTATCTGTCGGTATTTTACCTCATTGGCATGCTGATTTCGGCGGCGATGCGTCGAGCAAGTACTGCCTTGATGCTCTCTATGTTCATCTGGGGGTTTTTAGTGCTGGTCTATCCAAACGTGATTCTTGCAGTGACCCGTCGCCTTGAGGCACCGCAGGCCCGCACGACATCCGCCTTCAATCAAATTGAACAGATCTGGGAGGAATTTGAACGAAAACGAAAACATTTCCTTGCCACTGACGCTTTTCCAGGGGAAGAGTGGCATTTTAGTGTTATAGGCGGTGGATCACTTTACGCAGGGCTTTCGGATGACCTTGGACGCCTATGGTATATCTACGAAAGCCATATGCATTTTGAAACACTTGGCGATGAACATGAATCCAAGATTCCTTACGCACAGAATTATTTCCGTTTCCTCGGGCGATTGGTTACGGATACAGCAGATCGAACGTGGCTTATCCGAAAGCCCGCATTGGAAAGCGTCTACATTCACCCCTCAAATGTAGAAAAGGCCTGGTTGAAACTCTCGCCAGTTGGACTTTATGATAGCACAACACAAGCGTGGGCAGGCACGGACATACTCGGTGTCAGAGATTTTTTCGAGGCCGCCAGACAATACAGACATCAAGTAATTGGCTATTTCTACGATAAAGATGTGTTCGGATCTCGAGCATGGTTTTCTGCGGACAAGGGCGCGCCGGATTGGGGCAGCCTTCCACAATTCTCTTTTCAAAGAGTTGAGATCAATATAAATGCCAAACGAGCACTGCCAGACTTATGCTTACTGCTCATGATTAATGTAGTCCTATTCATCGTAATATTTCTGATTTTCATCAAGAGTGAAGTGTAGAATAGTCGTCAGTTAAGAGATGTTTGCCTAAGTCAAAATCCGCTTCTAACGTGTACCGATGACTGATAACTGTAACTATCCCCTTGAAAACTGGAAATTTAAACGATAACCTCTTAACTGAAAATCAATGTGGCATATTGCAAAACGTGAACTCTATGATAATCTCAATAGCCTCCGATTTGCCCTGGCAACGGTTTTGCTGTTTGGGTTGATGATTACAAACGCAGTTGTGCATCTCTGGAAGCACCCAGAGCGGGTTCAGGAGTATCGCTACGGTGTTGCTGAATATCAGAATCGCTTAAAGCCCCATGCTGAGGACAGTTTATATAAACTGGCGCAACAGGGGCCGGGAGAGCTTCTCAAAAAGCCGTCCCCGCTGCATTTCTGTGCGGAAGGCGGGGAGCCCTTCTTGTCAGATTCAGCGGAAGGCGGCTACCACCGTTGGGGGAGCCGCTGGTGGGGCTACACGTTAGAAAGTTTCTGGATATTGGCATATTCATCTGCAACCGCCAGCGTGAGAAATGTGCGTCCTGACGTTACTAAAGTGGATTGGGGGTTCATCATCGGCTATATTTTAAGCCTCATCGCGCTCCTTTTCACCTTTGATTCGATTTCCAGTGAACGAGAGCAAGGCACATTACGCTTGATGTTGGCGAATTCAATCTCGCGCCACACCGTGTTGACAGGCAAATTTTTAGGGGCGTTGATGAGTGTTAGCATTCCATTCACGGTTTCTGTCTTGATGAATCTCTTTTTGATTTCTACCTCAAGTGATGTTCATCTTAATGCTGAGATGTGGAGTCGTTTAGGTGTCATCTGCTCTATCGCGTACTTGTACATCTGTCTCTTTCTCGCATTAGGGTTGCTTGTTTCGGCGCGTGTGCAGCGAAGTGCTGTCAGTCTTGTGATTCTCTTATTGGTGTGGATTGTCTTTGTGGTGTTTATGCCGAACACCCTTGCTTCCATTGCAGGCGAATATACATCACCCAAATCTGCGCTCGGATTTAATGAACATTCTTGGCAACTTCGTGATGAACTTCAGAGTGAATACCGGCATCGTTATGGTGCTAGCGAAGATCCGACTAAAAAGTTACAGGTGGCGGGCGAGTATGTTACCAAAGATGCTGAA
Source organism: Gammaproteobacteria bacterium (assembly GCA_009845835.1). Taxonomy (GTDB): domain Bacteria; phylum Pseudomonadota; class Gammaproteobacteria; order Pseudomonadales; family Azotimanducaceae; genus Bin55. The sequence goes on from VXYV01000015.1 coordinate 11,505, forward strand.
CAGCAAGAACGGTTACACGAAGAACGTTTAAACCAGCAGATTTCTCAGGTGAACCGGGCACGCACCATCACCCGATTGTCTCCTGTCACAATTGTTCAGCATCTGTTTGAATCCTTTGCCGGAACGGGTTTCGAGCGGCACCTGCAATTCTTGGAGAATGTGAAAATTTATGCCCGTGAATACCGAGAGTTCGTTCTTGACACTGATAGATCGGATCCGGAAAGCCTCCATATCATTGGGGTTCGTGAAGGGATGTCACAGAAATCTGTCAGTCCAGAGGCGGTTCCCAAATTTGAAGATACACTCAATCTTAGTAAAGATTTCAACACATCGGCCATGGATTTACTGTTGTTAACGCTATTTTTTATTATTCTTTTATCAGGAGCGTATCTTGCGTTTGTGCGTGTTGAGGTTTAATTTGAAATGTCTATTTCGGCGTTTTGCAAAACGTAATACCAAGGTCCAGTTTATTTTTTCTGGTTTCTCGAAAAACTTGCAAGGAGGTCCGATGAATTGGCCTTGCAGATTTCCACGCTAAAAGGTTAGCAAAGCCTTCATGGCTGTAGATATAATTCCTTCTATTTCTATGTTTGAGAGTACTGTTAGCGAGTGTTACTTTTTTTCAATAAATTGCTAACTCATTTGGTCGTTGGTGCTCACTTTTGTTGGTACGGCGGAGTTTATGAAAATAAAAAGATGGATAAGATCTTTACAACTCAATTCCATAAACAGGGGCGTAAGTGACCGAGACAACCTGATACTCATACTTGTACTTGCACTTCTGATGTTTCAGTTAGGAAAAGGTATCTTTTCCCAACAAATGAAGTCGCCTGGTATCGATGAGTTACTGCACATCCAATTTGGTTTAGATTTTTGGAAGAAACAGGATTATGGCTATGGTTTTTCCAACCCAACTTTACCACAGCGGATAATGGCATTACCCCAAATGCTTTTCGCCTCAGATAGTACTGGCCTCCGCCTCTGGTTAGGCAGGATTCCTGTCTTTTTAACAATGCTAATGTTAGGGGCGGTGTTATTCGTTTGGGTCCGCGCCAGAACCGGGAATGGAGGGGCTTTAATTGCGCTCGTATTGTATGCCTTTTGCCCAAATATACTGGCGCACGGCAGCATTGCTGGCACGGATATGATGGCAGCTGCTGCCTTTTTTATAAGCCTAATTTGTTATATCGCTTTGATCCGAAAAGTCACTTTGCTCCGCCTCGTGGCAGCTGGGAGTGTCTTGGGAATGCTCTTCACCACAAAATTGGTGGCTTTTTTCATTCTTCCAACTCTGTTGGCACTGGGAATTTTTCGGAGCATTGACCATTGGCCGCTCCACTTGTTTGGAAGGTCAGTAACTCAGAAGTGGCAAAAGGGGCTTGCTTTAGGTGGTATTGTGTTAATCTTAGGGGGTTTCGTCGTGAGCACTATTTGGGGCATCTATGGATTTCAGTTCCGAGATAGACGAGGCGACGAGATTTCATCGGTAGATCAGATGAAAAGAATCGATATTGACACTCCTATGTTAAGTTGGGCGGCCACCCACAGAGTCTTGCCCGAGACTTATCTGCTTGCTGTTAATATGATGTTGACAGTGACAAGCAACGGATATCTCAGGGGCGAAAACAGTTATGAAGGTTGGTGGTGGTACTTTCCTTACGCATTCCTTGTGAAAACTCCCATTCCAACTTTGCTTTGCTTCTTGTTAGGGTTCGGTGCAGCTGTCGTGCAGTTATGCCGATTTCCAGACGAACCATCTACTGATGTTCCGAGGAATGTGTTGGAATGGATAGGATTGACGCTTTCCGTCGTGTTTTATATGGGGATAGCCATGACTTCTACCTATAATGTAGGCATTCGTCTTATTGTAGTGCCATCGCTTATTAGGGCCGGATTTCCGTAAATTTAAGACAAGTTTTT
>VXYV01000084.1 GCA_009845835.1 Gammaproteobacteria bacterium
AGCGGCGTCATAACACTAGTGTGTTATTGATTGAACGAATGCTATCTCAACTACCGGACGAAGTTGACGAAGTCGAACAACCGTCACGATAGCAGCTCAAAAAACGCACATAGGAATGTCGGTTTCTCGATTGAAAATCTGAGTTAGATTCTTACTCAGATTTCGACTTCGGTGACCAAAGGTAACGCCGTTTTGGAATGAACAGTTTTCTGACCACTGGTGGAGTTAACTCGGCCAGTCTAGTTAAATCTAATCCTTTAGCTTGCAGCCATTGAGTGTATCGCTTGTCAGCGACAAATGAGTCCCACTGTGATTCATCCCCGGTCCAAAAAGGGGGGGGTTGTAACCATAACCTCCGACTACAAGACAACGCATCAAACGCTCCATCGAAATCATCCAAGTAGAGCGCGAGTTCAACTAATTCGTCGCAGGTAAACTTTTGTATTAAGTTCGACGGCATACTAGCTAAATTTAAATAGCTATACTCTCCTTGAATGAGTCGGAGATACTTGTTCGCACCAACATCATTTCTTTGTTCAAGAAGATTCCAATCGAAGAGTCCTCGATATCGGCTTACACGTTCGTCGGATGGTTCTCGGAGTTGAGCGATTTGCAATGCGTCAGGAACTAGTTCCTGGTCCTCAGAGTGAAACCGAGAAAACGCGATTCGTAGAGCAACTTCACTCGACAACGGTTGCATCCGAGAAACTCGATATAACAATTCCTGCTCTTCCGCAAACCAACCTAATTCATGATAAATTTGTGCTAGTGAAGAGACCGCCTTAGAGTTCGAATATCTACTTGCGAGTTCGGTAACGTTGTCAAGATACTGCAGAAAATCTTGATCGCGTTCGTACTGAATATCAACTTTCTCAATCAATGCCAAGTAATGATTCGGGTCTAGTTTCAACGCGCGTTCTACGTATTGGGCTCGAGAATTTGGGAGAAGCTGGGATAACAGATAAGAACTATGCGCCGATTCCCATTGGTGGTTTTCAGCAAGTAGTAATTTAGCAGCATCATTTATTCGTCCATCTGAAACAAGGGAATACGCTCGTAGTAAGTGTTCAAAACTAGCCGAATTGAGTTCCTCCTCAAGTGGTGCTAACGGACTCTTGTCATACAATTTTTCGCGAACGTCAGTCACAATTTCGTTATGGATCTCAAGTATCGATTGCTCACCAGATGAAAAAGTCGATTCCCATTTCATGCTGGGAGAGATTTTCGAAACATCGACTAGTTGGATTTCTAAATCAAACTCATCTGTATCAGCAACTGATTTGAACTCACCCACAAGTAGATGCGTAGCTCCTAGCACAATCGCAGAAGTCTGAAATTGCACCTCCCCTGTCTCAAACCATTCACGAGTATCGTAAAAATCAACGATATTTAAGTCTCGACTTTCTGACAATCTCATTGTCAAAAATCGTGGAAGTTCATACTTTAGGTGATCGGGTGTTGTTTCACCCCCTTCAAACGGCAGGACCGCTAAAGTGATTAGTTTCGGAGCTAGATTAGGCAACCAGAGAAAGTACCCAACCACCGTTAGGATTACCAGCGCACCCATCAACACTACGGCGAAAAATAACCCGCGAGAAGGTGTAGAAGAGTTTTCCTTAGTCAAAACTGTTTAGAGGCGCGCCGTAACTTTTGATTTGGGGAGAATGTGTTTGATGTCATAGACAACCGCGTCAGACTTACCATAGGTAAGAATCTGTTCTGGTTCAGCTTCTTGGAACTGTGAATGTGCTACGGCAATAACTAAACCATCGTATTCGTCTGTGTTTGGACTGTGAATTAAGGATATATCGCTTGGTAACTCACTTGATCCAGCGTGCGCAACAGGATCGATCACATCAACTTGCAAATTACGGGTACGCAACTCACGTACTAATTCAATCGTCTTGCTGTTTCGTGTGTCTGGGCAGTTTTCTTTGAAAGTAATCCCCAACACTAGCACCTTGCATTGATCTAACTGTTTCTTTTGCACAGTCAGTAATTCGCAGATTCGACTTGCAACCCAACTAGGCATAGCATTATTGATTTTGCGACCAGCAAGAATTACATCGGGTCGGAATCCGACTTCACGTGCTTTATAAGTGAGATAGTACGGATCAACGCCGATGCAGTGCCCGCCAACTAAACCCGGTCGAAACGGTAAGAAGTTCCATTTAGTCTGTGCGGCTTCCAGCACCTCCCCCGTGTCGATGTCAAGTTTTTCGAACAACAATGCGAATTCATTGACTAGTGCTATATTGATATCTCTTTGAATGTTCTCGATAACTTTAGCGGCTTCAGCAACACGGATGGACGAAGCACTATGGGTCCCAGCTGGGATAATCGAACGATAGAAGTTGTCCACAAATTGTCTCGCATTTTTGTTCGAACCAGAGGTAACTTTGATAACCTCAGTGAGACGATGTTCACGATCACCTGGGTTTATACGTTCTGGACTGTAACCTAACCAAAAGTCAATATTTAACGTCAGTCCCGAAAACCTTTCGATGATGGGTACACAAACTTCTTCCGATACTCCTGGATATACAGTAGATTCGAATATCACAGTAGAAAAACGTTGCAATACACTACCAACCGTCTCACAGGCGAGTTGCAGCAAAGTAAGATCCGGTTCATTGTTTTTTGTTATAGGAGTCGGAACTGTAACGATGAGAACATTACAAGCTTTTAATTGCGTTGCATCGCAGGTAAAAACTAGATTGTCGTTACCTTGCAGTTGATCTAGTTCTACTTCTCCTGACTTGTCCTCGGCGCGCTGTAACTCTGCTATTCGTTCTGGTGAATTATCGAAACCGATCGTGCGGTAACGAGAACTGCATCGGACCGCTAGTGGCAGTCCAACGTACCCTAGTCCGATAATTCCAACGACCGTTTTTTTTGAAACTTTAACGTTAAACACTGTTTAGGTAATGCTTTTTAAGTGGTGCACGTCTCGATTACAACTGATTTTTCAGAAATTCGAGTATGATTATTATGTAAATTGTTTATCGTAGCGAAACTCCGTGAAGTCTAGAATTCGATGCAATCCAAAATAAAACTACTTGCAGGTCTGGTTGTTGCTTGCGCCTTTGGTGTCGCAGCGACTATTGTCGTTTTTGTTCTCTTGGATACAAACAATACTGACGCAAACTACGGTGCTCAACAAACAACAGGCAGTTTCGACGAGATAAATCTCGACGACGTGGAGCAAGATCCTACCCAACTTCTGACAACCAATTTACCAAGTGACTTTGACTATTTTTCTACTCTTTACAAAGTACTTGAAACTGCATCAAATTCCCAACTACAAACGTTGTTAATAGATACTCAACAATATACAGATCTCACGAGAAGGGACGACACACAAATAGCAATTATCCGAAAAATGTCTGCACATAACCCTGTCAAGGCGCTACAAAATCTCAAAAAGTTGTCAAAGATTGATGAACTTCGTTTGACAAAAACTGTTTTTGCGGCTTGGTCGCGTACCAATTTAAACCAAGCAATAAAGCATGCTAGTTCTATGCCATTGGATTTACGTAAAAGCGCGCTGCAGGGAATCATGAGTGTGCAACCAGATTTAAATAATGAAAAACTAAACGAGTTGACTGCAGAATTAGATCATGGAGATGGCTTGGTCGATTCCATAACCGATCAAATTCTTGATGTGACTGTTGACAATCCCGAACTAGCTTGGTTGGAGATTATTGCTGATGGTAAATCAGAGGCCTTTCAGGTAAGTGAACTGCTTACTGTCGGGAGAGCTTGGCTCAACCAGAGTGGATTTTCAGTACTTGAACAAATAAGCGATTCCTTGACAACTTGGGAAGTCAGGTATACGGTTATTAACGGTTTACTTTTTCACCTAGCTGAAGAAGATCTAAAAGAAGCTTTCGATTACGCAATAAACTTGACAGAGAATTACGACCATACGTTTCTGACTGCGATCGTCGAAAGTTGGGCGCAGAAAGATCCGGAATCGGCGATGCAGTCGATCGCTTCCCTGGAGTCCGAAGAAGTTCGTCGAAACATGTACCACAATTTCGTACAGGCCTGGGCGAGATCAGACCCGAACGCTCTATTAGCACAACTTGATCAATTACCTGAAAATATGAAAGTGATGGGTCAAGAAGCAGCTTTACGGAAACTAGCTGAGACTGACCCCAAGGGTGTCCTTTCCTACCTACCTTCAATCGAAAATACTGGCAGCCGCAACAATATCTTGTATTCGATTGCTGATAATTGGGCACGCATAGACGCGGTTGAAGCACTGACTTGGGTGCAGAATGATAATACGGTTGGGGATAACCGAAAGCACTTGCTCCACCCGATCTTGATGCAATTGGCACGACAGAATCCTGAGTTAGCAATGGATACGGCATTGGCCGAACCACTTCAAGATGGGGTATATGGGTACGAAGCACAGGTGATTAATTCACTCGCGTGGAAGGATGTTGAACTAGCTATCAATTTATTTCCTCGAGTACGCGATGGAGAAACCAAACGTATGGCACGGGATGCAATAGGAATAGCACTCGTTTACGAAGGAGAAGTCGAGCGCGCTTTTGAACTGGGATCGAACCTACAAGGAGAGGACCGGAAAAGGTATGATAATTTGCTGACAAATGAATGGGCTCGAAGATCACCCACAGATCTGTTTGAGAATTTACACGACTTAGGTTCTACCGAATTGCAGTCTTTGGCGGCTTTTACGTTGATTCAACTAAATACTTGGCAACGGAACTTAACAGATCAACAAGTGAATGCTGCATCTAAGTATCTTTCGAAACAGCACTGGGATGAATTGAAACAACAAGGGATGGAATTCGACTAATGCAAAAGACAACACAAATCATCGTAGTCGGCGTGACTGCTTGTTTAATTGGTGTAGTGGGAACTCTAGCTATCGTTTTTGGTACTGGGTTGGTCACTTCCAGCGACAATAAACGTACCGAATCTGTCGATTTAGCAGATTTTAAATCGAATTCGATTTATGATCCCACCGACTATGAACATTTAGTCGATTACGAGTATTTTTCGCAACTTCACTTGACACTTTCAGAACTGTCGTTCTTTGAGTTGATTGAATCATTAGGAACTTCGCAAAAACTTTCCAATACTGCCCGTCAGTTTGAAACCCAACAGGCAATAGTACGAAAACTCGTGTACATAGATCCGGAAGAAGCACTGGCAAATGTATCGTTATTACCGGATTCGGAAATCTTGGATTTGATACCGGTAGTATTTGCCGCGTGGTCTCATGTTGATCACGACGCCGCTCTGAAGAAAGCAAGTGTGCTGGCTCCAAACCTCAAGAGTCTCGCCTGGCAAGGAATTATGTTGTCGAACGAAGACATTGCTTTTTCTGAACAACTTCGTATCGCGGAATCTTTAGACCTTGATGTTTCGAATGACGATAACGTCAATCAGAGTGATTCAATCGTTGTTGGTGATTACGAGAATTCATGGAACACTTTGATTCAAGACGAACTTCCTGACTACATCCAAGTGCAAGAACTCCTGTCCATTGCTGAAAGTTGGTTGGACAAGGAAGGCTTCGCTGCAATTGACAGAGTAAGAGATGGTCTTGATGGGTGGGCGGTAAAACAGGTGATTATCGGTTCCCTCTTATACCACTCTGCGTTAAAAGATCGTGAAGCTACTTTAGAGTATGCCTTGTCGTTAATAGGTGGCGACGACTCGTACTTCGTGTCTTCATTTTTCCAACGGTGGGCTCGGACCACACCCAAGGAAATTCTAGATCTGGTATCGACTCTTGACAACCGAGGAAACCGCCAACACCTGCAATCAACCATCCTTTCAACTTGGGCTGACGTCGACCCCTACGCGTTGTTGGACGAGATTGAATCGCTTCCGAATGAACTTCAACTTAAGGCAACAGAGGCTGCCCTTGTGTCTTTGGCTATTTCAGAACCAAAATCCGTCATTAGTTATTTGCCTTCGTTGGACAATCGCGGTAGTCAACGACAAGTCGCAAGTGCTCTTGTCAATAGTTGGGCTGAAAAAGACGCATTAGCTGCACTCGATTGGGTATTGACTGATCCCTTTGTAGATGAAATTAGTTACCGACAGTCTTTGTTACGGCCAGTTTTGTATTTTCTTGCTAGAACAAATCCGGATCTTGCAATGGACACTGCTTTGGAGCAACCGCTTGGACGATCACGCGTCGGGGCTGAGGCACATTTGATTGGCTCTCTGTCTTGGCGAAACTTAGTAGATACCGCGATTAAGTTGTTACCTCGTACCCGTGAAGGGAATACTCGTCTTAACGCTTATCAAAGTGTTGGATTTACGCTACTCATGCGAGGTGAGATAGACCGCGCGTTCAGTTTAGGAAATGATTTGCCCGAAAACAATATAGACAAGTATCAGTATGAGATCATCGAAAGATGGGCCCACAGGGATCATTCTGCCGTTTATGACAACATAAGTCGTCTCAGATCCAAGAAATTGCAATCCATCGCCGCATACATGCTGATTTCTAATCAACGGAATCGAATGACTAACGAACAGCTACGAGAAGTGGCGAATTACTTGACAGATGACCAACGGCACAGACTACGTCGAACATTGAGTACGATCGAATCATAGAGTAGAGATTCCACGAATCTTGTGAATAAAAATGGATTGAATTGATTTTCAACCATGCAAAGTAGAAATCAGTTAATCTTAGTCGGCGTGACTGGGTGTTTGGTTGGAGTTCTTCTCACTCTCGGTATAGGCATGTTGGTTTCTGTTGAATCCCCACCGAACCGACAACCTAAAGTTAGCGCCACAAGTTTGTCTAAAGATTCTTCGGTAGCTGATTTAACATCGGAACCGACGAGTTCTCCTCGCGAATACATCGATACCGGTGATTTTCAGCCGGCTTGGGAATCACTCGTTCAAGACGAAGTACCCGATTCCGTTCAGATCAAAGAACTTCTTACAATTGCCGAAAAGTGGATCGAAATAAATGGGCTAATCGGTATTGATAGAATCAAGGATGGTATACCGAATCCAGACGTTAAGGAACTAGTCCTTGTTTCGTTACTCTACAAATCAGCTCAAAATGATTCTAGTACCACATTCGACTATGTGCTTTCATTAGAAGGTGGAAACGATACTTACATCGCTGTATCGTTTTTCGAACTGTGGGCTAGAGTAGCTCCGCAAGAAACTCTGGATGCCGTATCGAACATCAAAGACGAAGAGCTTCGAAGTCAGATTCTAACCTCAATTTCAGAAATTTTGGCGACTCTCGACCCGCACTCTGCACTTGCGAAAGTGGAAACACTTCCACGCGAACTTCAGGAGCAGGCACGGTATGAAGCGCTTGTGGAATTAGCACACAACGAACCAAGAGAAGTTCTACCACTCTTGTCCACTATCGAAAATCCTTTAACTCGAAGAAGTGTGACTGTCACGGTTGTGAGTAACTGGGCTGGTACAGAACCATTGGTCGCTCTGGATTGGGTGTTACGTGATTCGTGGGTAGAAGATCCAGAAATTAGGGAGTCGTTAGTAGGCACAGTTCTGCTTAGACTCTCTTCTTCTGATCCTGAACTTGCCATGACAAAAGCTTTAGAGCAACCAATGGGGGAGAATCAACTCGGGATCGAATTAGGCTTGATTGAGACCTACGCATATCATGGGATCGATACCGCCCTAAACTTGTTACCGCGAGTGCGAGAAGGTCAGACCAGATTGCGTGCTTACCAAATTGTCGGAAATGTTATGCTTGAATCAAACAATGTAAAGCAAGCCTACGAACTAGGTTCAGATCTGTCAGAAGCACAACGAACACAGTATGAACGAAACATTACCGCGCGATGGGCTAACAGTGATCCCGATTCTGTTCATGAATTTATAAACGAACTGAGCTCGGACGAATTGAAATCACATGCGGCATTCACTGTGATTCGTTCTTACTCTGCGCAAAGTTTGCTAACAAAGGAACAAATGCGTGAGGTTGCTAAATTTTTAACGACGGTACAAAGAGAAGAGTTGACAGAAGAGCTTGAGGCTATCGGGATGTAGTTTCATTGAGTCGTGGTGGTCCCCTACCCTGATCTATGTCCACGGCGAACTTGCGCAACTTCGGGCAACCAGTGCTTAATCAATAAAGCACTTATCACCATCAATAGTGCGGCAACGAATAGTGCAAACTGAATACTGATCCTTTCAGCTAATTGACCTATTGGAATCATTCCAAGGGGCATGCAGCCATGCGTCGCCCACATAATCGCCGTTACGCGAGTTCGGACTCGTGAAGAGACTGTGAGTTGAATGACGCTCATGTTTAAGGCAGAGATTCCGGCACTGAAAGCCCCTATGAGGGCTAATACAACAATCGAAAGCCAAAATTGTGCAATCCAGGGCAGCACGACTATCCCAATTGCCCACAGATAGCAAAGGATGAACATAGTTCTGCCTTTGTGCCCAATATCTCCTAGCCGCGCTAAGATGAGCCCACCCGCTAGCGCGCCAATTCCTAAGGCAGCCGACAGATATCCCAGAAGCTGGGCATCGCCGTTTAACACATCTACATTCAATGCTGGTAAAAGAAACTGAGCACTGAACCCAAAGGTCATAGGTAGTAAGCTCATGAGAAGTAAACCTAGAACCAAACGGTTGCGCCGAACATAAACCAAACCTTCGAGAAAATCTCTGGAAAATGACTTTGGAGTACCTCTAACTGGTTCTCCTTTAAAGTGCAACAAACAAGTTCCTGCCGTTGACACTCCATACATCAGAGTGATCACAAAGAAAACGATCCCTACCCCTTTGATCGAAGTATGATCTCCTGCTGCAAATAACGCGATCAAGTAACCTGCAATCGTCGGCCCCACTACCCTCGCCAAACTCCAGGTCGAGTTCGCTAGCGCTAAGGCGTTCGTTAGTGACTTTGCGACTACGATGTCTGGTATAACAGCAGTACGAGCTGGCATCGTTAATGCCAGTACGGTTCCATTGATTAAACCAAAACAGATAAAGTGCCAAAACTTCACCGTACCGAAGTAAATGATGAGCGCAAAGACAAAGGTAGAGATAGTGGTAAACAACTGAGACCCGACAATAATCGTCTTTTTATTCATACGATCGGCAAGGGTTCCACCGAAAAAAGAGAATATCGCTGAGGGCATTAGAAAAGATAACATTACCCAAGTGAGTGCGATTTCTGATTCGGTCAAATCGAATATCAACCAGCCACGTGCAAGAATTTGCATATTCATGGCAAACGACGAGGCAATACTTGTGAGCCAGATTAAACGAAAGTCACGATATCGCAATGCCTCGAAAGTACGCGAGAAAAAACTTGGTGACTTAACCGACTGCTGTAAGGGAGCGGTTTTCTGTGTGGAAGTCATTGAATGGTTATAGCGTACTTTACTAACTATCGTGTCACACGATTAAATGAGCATCAAATCTATCGAGTGAACGTGATGATTCAAACGACTAAATCGAAATGAATGTATAAATCAACCTAGGTCGACGATCTTCTTCGGTTTTCGCAGTCCGTGCGTAGAAAACCTCCTTGTCCGAATCGACATCAAAACAAGTTTCAACAACGTCGTCACCAATATGACGTGTATTGGTATAAGAGGCACGTAATAGTAGTTTAGTAAGGTGTGGAGGAAGATGGAATCGCCAATGAGAACATTTCGATCTCCAACATCTTCACAATACAACTAGATATGTTTTTCAGTTGGAACCGTTAAATGAACTCTCTCGCGTTAAGCAAGACTAATCGTTCTGAGTTCAAAAACCTATTCCGTAAATTGTTTCTATCGGTTTAGTTGAAAACCTATTGTATTGACAGGAACTTTTTGAGCTTTGAAACCGAAAGCAGCAAGCAAGCGTTTGAAGTGTCTTGCTTTGTGGTACAAAAGAGAACAACTAAAGTTGTGAATTCTTCAAAATTGGTAGTGGAATTCAATTTCGTTAATCTTGTTGCTTGGAGTTAAGCACGAGTGTAACGGTAACTAAGTCGACCAAAGGAAATTGGAATTTCCATTGGTCGTTCAAAGTACCGAATAATTCAATCTCTGAAGTTCTTTTGAGCAGTTTTAGGTTAAAACCTCCATGTTTAAAAAGTTCGTAAGATCCGACACATTTTTGTACGAACTCCTAGTATCGTTACACATTTTTTTGAAAATGCAAGTCGAAATTCTGGTTGGACAGCCACTTTCGTGACAGAAATGATATACTGGATCGAAACCAAACCCGAAACGAAGACTTGCTCCACCCCAATGAGCTAGACTGATTTGTTCAAGTCTGCAATCAACTGATTGTTGGCTTCAAAAACTGCAGTTGTGTCACGTGCCGCACCAAAAGGGGACTACGCTTTCTGGATACTCCAGAGTTAGCGGATCACAACGCAATAGTACCCTGCTAGCGTTCGTCTAACTCTTCCTCTCGAACCTGAGGTACGAGTCCCCTCTCCGATCCAACGTACTGCAGTTCTATACGTTTTGGTGACGAGACCCGCCATTTATGCACTCTTCAAGCTTGGAATCTAAATCAGCGGTGATTCTCTGGATATTGTCCATCGGCTTACCGGTGATCTCAACATAGCATTCCTCGATCACCTCGTCGACATGTGTTTTGTCGTATTCCCCTTTGTCCAAGTTCGTTTCAAGAATGCCGATGAGTTCGAAAGTACCAACAATATCGGCGAACCATACCACGGAGGCTACCATTTTCGAAGGTGCCGGAGTAAGTGAATGTGAAATCGTCTTGACTTGCTTCTACTACGAATGTAGTTTCAAATTCATTCATTAAAACTTTTATGTCTGTTGTAGGTATATTCGATCCGTCGCTAGTGGTCCACGTAGCTGTGTAATTCCCTTCATTATCAACATTGATCGTCAGTTTTGGTTTTCTAGCCTCAGACTTGTTCTCGCCATCCCCTAAGACATAGGTTCCCTCAATTCCGCCGAGATTCGCCATTGAGGCGAATAATACTGCGGTAAAGGCCGCCAATTGAATTCGGTGTATCAGTCTATTCATTGAACTCGTCTCCGATCACTTTTGTCCGGCAAACGTTTATTTTAGTTCAAAAACCTAATCTGTAAATTGTTTCTATCCGTTTAGTTGAAAACCTATTGTATTGACAGGAACTTTTTAAACATTGACGTCGAGGACAACGGACAAAGGATTGAAATATCTTGCCGTATTGTAAAAATGAGAACAACCAATGAAGTGAATGCTTCAAGATGGGCTAGGTAATACAATTTCATTGACTTTGTTGATTGAAGCTAAACGCAAGTGTAATTTACATTTAGTCGACCAAAAGGAAATTTGGGTTGCAGTTGGTCGTTCAAAGTATGGAAATATCAATTCTGTTTATGTCGTTATTGCAGTATTAAGCCAAAAACCGCTATGTAACAAAACATTGTAGATTCCGACATATTTTTGTACGAACTCCTACTATCGTTACACATTTTTTTGAAAATGCAAGTCAAAATTCGGGTCGGACAACCACCTACTCGGTGATAAGGAATTATTAAGTTTAGATTAAACTGTATATTAGCACTGACTTAAGTCCTATACTTCATTGTACTGACGTGCGGTTATGGTCATCGCAGTCAATTAAACAAGTGATGGTTTGAAAGTTTTGGTTCGTAATACATGCACCATCTTTATGTGACTGAAATGCTAAATAATCGGTTGAGCGTAGAGTCGTGGACGTATTTTCCGCGACCAAACGCAAGTATGTTTTACATTTGGCCGTCTAAATGTAAAATTTGATTGTGATTGTTCGTCCTTACTGGTTAGAAAAGTTATATCGAATTTGGGATCGGCAATCAATTGTATGGTTTAGTGGTGTTTGGCGATCTGGTAAGACAACCATTGCCCGCATGATTGACAATAGTAAGTGTGTCTATCTCAATTGCGATATACCTGCCGCTCGACGAAAGCTAGTCGATCCGATTGATTACCTCGCGTCATACAACGAAAACAATACTTTGATTTTGGATGAAATTCATCGTTTAGACAATCCAAGTCTACTTTTGAAAACTATTGACGATAAACATCCAAACATAAAGGTTCTAGCTATCAGCGCATCGACGCTTCCCGCAACAAGTGAATTCAACGTTTCTTTAACTGAAAAAACGTTTGCAGTACAACTTCCTCCGGTACTTTGGGATGAATGTATTAGGGATTTCAACATCTCCGATTTGGACAAACGATTGTTATATGGAGGTTTACCGGAAGTTCTACTTGACGCTCAGAAGAGTGATGAGTTCTACTCAGAATGGATTGATCGAGTATTTGCACGCGAAATCCAAGACTTGTTCAACATAAGAAATCGAGAGGGATTTAGAACTCTATTTCGACTACTAATCAGAAATAGTGGAGGTCAACTTGACGTTTCGAAACTGGCTCAGACCGCAAAAATTAGCCGTCCTACAGCGTATACCTATATCAATGCAATGGAAAAGTCTCACTTAATCCATTACGTCCGTCCCTTTCACGGTAATTCTCAACGAGAAATAACAAAAAGACCAAAATGCTATGCCTTCGACACTGGTTTCATCACCTATGAACGAGGTTGGACTGAATTACGAGAAGAAGACCATGAAGTATTGTGGAAGCACTTAGTCTTAGACATGTTGAGAGATCAATTTTCTACCCGTGAGGTTTACTACTGGAAAGACAAATCCAATCGCGAAATTGATTTTGTTCTTCGAGGTAGTCGCGATGAAGTTCATCTCATCGAGTGTGCTATGGATCCTGATCGATTATTTTTTCGGGCAATTCATGAATTTCGAAGACTCTATCCGAGTGGTGAGAACCTGATATTAACCCCTGCTGCAACAACTTCCTACAGATTTAAAACAAACAATTTTGAGCTTACATGCAGTAACGGCGTAGAGCTTTGTGAATTGTTAAACTTATCGAGCTGAAACATAGTTAGAGAATGCCAAAGCAATTCAAAAACCAAAATTCATATCATGACTTTCCTAGTACAAAATTTGCCCGTTCTCTTCGGAGCATTTCGTAAGGGCTCATCGAAATTAATTTAAGGCCAGTGCATACGTTTGGCATCTTTACTTTTTTGGCAGTATCAGCTGGCACTTCATGGGTGACTACTGTACTACGTAACGCTAGTGCATGCGCAATCAGCCAAGAATCAGCATCCTGTTGAAATATTCTGATTGCAGATTCTCTATATTGTTTATGAATCACCCATTCATTAACTTGTTGAACCGAATCCATCACACGTTCATCTGGCAACAAAAAGAACTGTTTGTCGAGTGTATCAACCCATCCTGACAATTCGTCATCAATGACGAGCAATTCAGCGCGCACTTTTTCTACACTGGCAACGATTCCGGCCTTATTTTTCAAGACTAACCATTCCCAAAATGCGGGACAAAAGTCGAACCCATAATGCAGATTCTTAGCTTGAATAAATACATTTGAATCGATCAAATATTGTGCCAATTTTCTAATCCGACTTTCTGAACCAGACCTTTGAAAGTCTGTGCTTTTCTTACCCCCAACATACGATACGCATCTTTGTACAACGTAAAACCTTCCAGAGTATTAGAGATTAAGGCGCGGGCAAATCTCTCACCAACTCGCGCTATGTTCGTGTGATAAAAATTTCCTCCGCTGGACCGTCTAAGCGATAATTCTTGCAAACGACCAAGTTGTTGCTTCAAAGTTGCACGAAATATATCTTGGTCTATCCAATCTGCATCGTACAATCGTCTCAGCACAACTAATGTACTAACTTTAAACCTCCTAGCTAACCGATCAAGTGCTTCCTCTAACGACTCCTTTTGATCCAATTGAGATTGAAAATCTTTCATCGGAACTAGAAACTCTGCCGCAACGGAGTTGCACCACACTTCTTCGGTCCGAGTGTGGCGTATTGGTTCTACACTATTATTCGATAGTCCTGTTGATCCTAACCAAATGTGGGCCAACTCATGTGCGAGTGTGAAAATTTGAGCTGATTTCGAATCTTGTCCATTAACAAATATCAACGGAGCATATCGATCTGATAACGCAAAACCTCTGAACTCTGCAAGACTGAGTTTGCGTTGTGTATTGTTGTTTACCACACCATTTACCATGATAAGTACACCAATCTGATCCACCTTCTTCATCAGCTGTCGGAGAGATTCTGACCAAGTTCGGAAATTTTTCCTCGTTTCTAGATCAAATCCAGTTTCCTTTCGCATTTCCTCCGCGACAGATGTAGGTGCCGAAGCTAGATTCGCACTACCGACGAATTCCAATTCGTCGAAGCCTGAAATCTTTGCATAGTCTTGGTACCAATCTTGACGTTCTTGACAAGCATAAATCGTATCTAGCAAATTAGGACTTGGACGTTGTACAACAGCTCCACCGATCGTTCGAAAATCTGTTATTGGTAAAGATTCTTTTGGTGGTGACTTAAGGAATAAACATCCGAGCGGAACGTGCACGGCGCGCGCATAGCGCTCCAACTGTTTAAGCGTCGGTTTTAGACGGCCGTCTTCCCACTCGGGTAACTTTTTGAATCTGGTGACCAAAGCTGCCTGGTCGAGTCCTGCACGTTCCCGTGCCCATAACAAGAGCTCTGGATTTAAAGAAACACGTAACACAATGCCAATAATCTTAACAAATGTACTGAGAGGTCACGAGTTCTATCCAAATCGTGACAGATTCTTCCTTTGGTTTTCATAGGTCTGGTTCATAGCAGATCCAGGGTAATAGTATCGATTAATGGATTTTGCAGTGAGTGTAACTGGGCACTTTGGGTCTCGTTTTTCTTGACAATCGAAAGCAAATCTATGTGAGTTGGAATACTTTCTTCCAGCCCTGAAGGGTTTAAATTTAAGAGTAAAAAGTCGTTAGCACTGAGCAAATCGAATACTAAGGCATCAGGTAAAGTCTCGCGAATAAGCTTCGTTTTACCTGTCATTTTAGATCCAAGTAATTTACGAGTGGTGTTCCAAGCGCTTCTTCAAAATCAAAGCGCGCGGAATAACAATTTTGTTCAACAGTTTAATTGTCATCTAAGATAAATTGTTGGTGTAAACTGAGTAAATTTGAACTCTTTTGACTTTGAAACTACCAACAATTCTTGCAAAACTGTTGTCTGGCGCTTGACGACATTGTTTGACGAGTATTTAACTCAGTTGCAAGAGAAGAGTTATCAGTTAGAAGAAGGGGCTTTGATCGATGCGAGTTTAGTGACGGCACCAGTACAACGCCAACACGATCGGAAGGCAAATTGAGAGTTATGGCTTGGAAAATTGGTCTTCGGCTCTAAGCTACATGTAATGGTCGATAAAGCCAGCAAGTTCATTTGGTAGAGTTGAGTGACACCGGAGAATTTTCACTATTCTGAGGTCGCCTTGGGGATGTTGGAGCAAGATCCGATTACTCAAGAGAACGGTATTCCAACAGCGACGAACGACCGACTATGTCGAGAATGGTTAAGGACAGCGAATAACCAGATGAGTCGGTGAGTTTTAGAGGTTTACCTAAACGAAATGTAACCGGTTGTTGTCGTCCTTCGTCAATTGCAATGTTGGATGCATATAGATAAGTTCGGTTAGAACTATCTAATATTGGATTGAGCTGTCCACGTAGTCCCGGCAGATATCCTGTTGCTTCTGGGAATATTACCGAGCCTCCAAGCTTGAGCGGATTGAGCTCAATGCGTAAATCGACATTGAGAGGTATCCAATCTCGCTGGAGAACCCCGGAATAACCAGGTGCCGCTGCATATACGGTCATTGGGAGGTCATTCGTGTATAGTTCAAGCTCAGCTCTACCCAATTCATTTGTTTTAGCTTGAATAAATGTTTTATTCGGGAATATAGCGAGTATTTCTACATCAGACATCGGATGTTCATCAGCATAAACATTTACAACTGCGGCTTTAGGATGGAAGTTGAGATTCGCTGCCGGAATGGTCAACACTACGCTGTGTTCATCAGCACAATAACTCGGTTCAATGCCTGTGAGCTCTTTGGTTTCACTTTTGATAATAGATACTCCGTCTCCTCGACGTTCCATAAGAGAAGTGCGCTTCTGCGAACCGGGAGTGTCGCCGACTGGAATTTGACGGAACATCGAGGTGATCAGTTCATTGCGAGTAGCTTGGTTTGTTTCCATTCGAGTCAGTGTTAAGCCATTGGGTAGTGGTCCGGGAGAGTCAATCTCCAGTCGTCCTGCAAACATGGATATTCGAATCCTACGATTGTGAATCGAGTAGTCTCTGTGAGCGACCGCGTTCACGATTGCTTCAAATACAGCTACGAGACTGTATTCGGGAGTGTCAACTCTAGCGGGCAATTTACGAGCTGCGATCCGCATGTTTCGGCTGACGAAGTTAACGGCTTCTTCGATTTGTAGTGGAAGAGGACCAACAATTTCTCGAGCGTCTAGTTGACCGGAAGTACGATCCTTTCCACGATAGCAAGTTGCCGTAATCGTTGCTTGAGGCAACCAATTATGTGGGGACTTCGTGCAAAGCAATATCCCTGCCACAGTTACGCGAACATCTCCAGTTTCATCCTCTGCAAGTAACCCAAGATTTAATAATCCCTTCCTCGGATCCGTCGCGCCTGAGTCACTCAATAGAGATTCCCAAAAGCGTTCGTTGAGCGTCTCAAACCCGGTTTCGGGAAAAATTTGGTTGTCAAACCACCGGTATCTTGCTTGCGATCTGTTTTGCAGTAGTCTGAGTTTCTTGTCGCCATCGATTCTGTTTTTATTCGGTCCAACTCTAATACAGGCTCGACCATCCCTTTCGTAGACGGTATCTCCTCTTGGTACCTTTACTAAGACAAAGTTCTTTTCATCAAGTACTCGATGTTGAACGTCGACATAAAGTGCTGGCGATATTGTGTCGGAACTTATCTTGGCGATCAGATCGCACAAGGCTTTTACCTGCTGTAACGACATGTCATGTATGTGTCCATCGTCCGTGACTCCGCAAAGAATGTGTCCTCCATTGGCATTCGCAAACGCGATCATTTCATCTGCTAAATCGTTCCGTCGCGGGCTAGTAGGTTTATTGCCGTTAAATTCAATCGCTTTGAATTCCCAATAACTGTCTTCACTTCGACTGAGTTGTTGTCTAAGTTCGTTGTCGCTTAAGACCATTAAATTGTTCCAAGTCTGCTATCGAGTTTTATTGTGAGTTAACCGCTTGAACAATTCTATACACCAATTTGCTCATTTTCGCCTTCCACAAGGTGTTTTACATTCTACCATTATGTTGAACGGTCATGTTTTTTAGGGAAAATATGGCTTTGAATTTAGCCGCGCAATTAAACATGGAATTAGGCGTTGCCACGAAACTATTGTTTCGTAGGTCGCGTGAGTTAAAAACACACCAGGAGGCAGTGAAGCGACCGGCGTATGATGATTTGGAACGAGAGAATCGGGGATTATGGCGAGAGGTGTAGTTTTTAACAAAGCCTCGAGTTACTTGGCGTCCCGATCCCCACTGGTACCGATTGATAGAGTTATGTCACCGGTACTATCTGGTTTCGCTAATATGTTCAAGTTTGCAGGTTACAAAGAGCAAGTTCCGTGTTTGGCGGCGACAAGGATAGGAGTCGAAGTGGGGGCCGATGAGGCGACATTCTGGTACCACCGACCCGAAGTGCCTGGGTTTGTTACGGCGCCATTTCTCGGAATCAATACCTCACCGGGTCCTGGTTACCGATATTACTGAATTCAAGACTCGCGAGGAAAATTTGTATCTGTGCATGATTAAAGAGGTCTACAATGGCACCTTAGTGAGTTGGAAAATGGCGCTACGAGCGACCGCTGAGTTCGTGATGGAGATGGATAACATCGGGGAATCGGCAAACCGAACACTAGGAACAACTGTTAAATTGACTAATCAAAAAGTGGTTAACAAATTGTCCCCTTTTTTGATAACAGACTCAACATACTCCTTACGAATTCTACTTTACTACAGGAGTAAGCGTATTTGCTATCTCAATCAGATAACTATTCAGGTCCATCATTTGTTTATAGGGGACAACGTCAGTTCGTTTTCTGTTTCTCTTATTCTCCAGCTTCCCGATGCGGTTTTTGCGTAAGTACCGAACATCCAAGTAATAATAATCATAAATTTCGAGCAGTTCCATAACTGTTTGGTAGCCTTCTGGGTAGACATACCGTTCTTTGACACGTTTCTCTATTAATTCTCGGTCTTTAGTGGGTATCTTTTTCCATAATTGTGCAAGTCTATGCGTATGTGCGTATTCATACCCAGATTCTCTAGTTTTGAGTAACAACACTTTGAGAATTATTTCAGTCTGAAACGTTATTAGAACGGGCACAATGTGCATTAAACCAAAGTAAATATCTTCAGGTAATTCAGTGATTGCAAGCTGCTCCTCAATATCTAACTCAGGTTGGTTTCTCGCCGTTGTGTTCTTGAGTGTTTGCTGTCTGATTTTTTCTCTTGCACTCATCAGAAAGTAAATGACAGGTGTGTAGTAGTTAATAATCTTTTCAAGTTTATCTGTATCGCTCATTCTCCCTCCGTCTCAATTGAGTTAAAGTGCGAAACACACTGCTTCAGAAAGTGAAACATGGACATGTTAAAGGACGCAAAATATTTTGTTGTAGTGTCTGTAATAATTTGGGGAACTCGTGGAGTTGTCCGCAAATCCATAGCCCCAGATATATTCGATTTGTTGAAACAATATTCAATTCAAAGTTTGGGTATTCGTATTTAGTTTAACAACGGTTACACTCTTCAGGAATTTTTGGATTTCTAAAAAGTCAACGGCGATCAACTAAAGAGGAATCCGTGTACTATTAGATGCTGTTAATCTGCTGGTTCACAAATCGGTTCAAATAACCCCAAAACAAAACGGATCTTGAAGTACATTCAAGCTCCATATCTTCCTTCCCATAGTTGTTCCAAAAACACAGCATAAGGCAAGATCTCAATTCCGTCGGATTGTTCTAGTGATCGTTCCCCAATGTAGATACAGACATAGTTTTGGAACACTTTTTCTTCCTTCAACGCACGTAATGAACGTAGATCTCGCTGGCCTACATGTGGTTTTGCTTTGATTTCAATCGCTGTGTGATTACCGAGAATAAAGTCCACCTCAAAACCTGATTGTGATTTCCAAAAGTAGATTTTTTCGTCTCGAATGTTGTAATCGATCCATCCTTGCAATTCATTCAACAACCATGTCTCGAAGGCAAATCCGGCACGGTGTTCTCGGGGACGAATACTTGTACTCTGAATAGCTTGCGCGACTCCGATATCAAAAAAGTAAAACTTAGACCTAACAATAGGTTTTCGAATATTTGACTGTCTCCAAGCTGGTACTTCGATCGCAATCAACGTATCCTTCAGGAGTTCAAAATAGTCTTGAACCGTCGTCCGAGGCACTTGAGCATCACTAGCGATATTGGCAAAATTTACAATTGTCGCGTTACTATGTGCGGCTATATCCAGAAAACGCGCAAAACTTGGTAAATTGCGCACAATACCCCCGGCAGCAATCTCTTCTTGAAGATAGGTACCCACGTAATTCCTTAACGCTTGTCTCGGTTCCGGGGACAGGTATACGATAGGTAACGTCCCATAACGTAGTGCTTTGTTTAGATTAAATTCATTAGTAAGTTCGCGTGCAAGCAAAGGATGTAAGTTAATCTTACCGGCGCGACCACCTAGAAGATTCACACCGCCTCTTCGAAGTTTACGCGCACTCGATCCCGTCAGTACAAATCGAATACTTCTCATTTCGATTAATCGATGGACTTGATCAAGTAATTGAGGTGCCTTTTGAATTTCGTCAATGACAACCGTGTCTATGTGAGTTGGAATACTTTCTTCCAGCCCTGAAGGGTTTGAATTTAAGAATAAAAAGTCGTTAGCGCTGAGCAAATCGAAAACTAAGGCATCAGATAGAGTTTCTCGAATAAGCGTCGTTTTACCCGTCATTCGAGGTCCAAGCAAAAACAACGAGTTGTGTTCCAAGTGCTTCTTCAAATTCAAAGCTCTTGGAATAACAAATTTGTTCAACAATTTAGCCGTCATTTAGCATCTTAAATGACGATTATATCGTCATTTAAGATAACAAATCGATGCTGTCTCATAAAATTCGCACCACAATTTCCGTATCAGATGTGAACAGGGTAAATAGTTTGTTAATACTACGTTCTAACAGGAACTTTCAATTTCTCAAACTACGAGATCATGCTAGAGTATGAAGAATTACTGTGCTCAATTGACAAATCTAACTAGTTCCTAGAATATTTGCGATGTCTCTTCTCAGAACTCGTTTTTTGCTTCGCTAACAGCCCTCTGTGAAGACCAGATCCGTCAAGCAGGACAGCGATACACACCTGGGATTGATCCTGACTCACCAAATCTAAAAATAGATTCACTCCTCACTGCAGTTGAAAACATTGCCTGTGGCAAATCTGCTCGTGAGAGATTCCAATACATGTTCGATGACTTGACTGAGGCATGGAAGAGAGCCGAACACTGCAGCCAAAGATCCAATTTACTTCAGGAGCAATTGGACGAAGCCCGCACCTTTCTGTCCCCTATGATGGACAGACTGCGGGCACGTGATACCCATGTTGGAGAGGAATGGTCAAATCTTCTCTCTAGTATTGAAAACAATTTGATGGAAGACTGGAATCACTGGAATTCCGAGGAAACCAAACTCCTTTCAACCGTCAGCAACAGTCAGTACTCGTCTCACGGTAACACTATCCGTGCCCATATGCGCGATATCAATAGATGTTTAAATATATTGCACGAAGAGAAGCAATTCATTAAAAGTTCAGCGTTCAAAGTCTTGTTTGACCCCAAGCTCTTGATAAGTGGAGAATGGGGAACAGGTAAAACTCATTTGATGTGCGATTTCACACGGGTTCGAATAGACCGCAACCAAGTAACAGTTCTTGTTCTAGCTAAGAATTTCAAGGGCAATGTGCTCTCAGAAATATGTTCCCGGTTAGACGACGAGCAAACAACCACCGAAATTTTCGATCGACTTGAAGAACTAGCGCGTACGATGCCCGAGCGAGCAGTCGTCATCGTCGACGGAGTAAACGAGGGTCATCGAAATGAATGGCGAAAGGCTATCACTACCATCCAAAAACTCATCTCAAAACGTACAAACATAGGTTTGATCGTCACTTGTCGGACACCGTTTGAGTCCTGCGCCTTTACAGAGAATGATTTAGAAAAATTCCATCAGGTCACGCATCGTGGTTTCGAAGATCAGGAGTTCGACGCACAAGCGGCTTTCTTTGAATATTACAAACTGCCATTGTCTGAAGTCCCGTTACTGAATAGTGAATTCTCGCGACCACTCACGCTGAAGCTGATTTGTCAATCACTACAAAACCTTTCAGGCAAAAAATTGAAGCAGGGATTCGCAGGTATAGCATCTGGTCAAAAGGGGATGACTTATGTCCTTGAGACGTTCGTTAATCATGTCGGAACACCTATAGAACGTGAGTTTAGCCTCAGGACCAAGGGGTGTTGGGAACTGCTAAAGGGCAACGATCGGGTCGAAGATGAAGATGAGCGGACCGCGGGTTTTGCACCGTGTATGGCCAAGTCTGGACGGGATTACGTTTTACGATCAGAGGCTGATCGAATCATTGCTGCTAACTACTCGAATTTGAAACCCGCTCAATGGCGCGAACTCCTCGAATCTCTAAGGGTAGACGGTCTCATCGATGAAGATGTTATTGGCTACAGTGGTAAAAACGGGTGGAAGTACCGTTCAGTATATCGGCTGCCTTACCAACGTTTCAGCGACCACTTGGTTGCTCGACATCTCCTCAATACGCAACTCGTTGTTACTTCGGAAGCAACGATCAAGCAAAGCTTTAAGGGAAATTCTCAGCTTGCGAAAATCTTCCGGATTTCCAATCGAGACTATCAAGAATACGCAAAACCTGAACTAGCGCAAGCATTGATTACCGAGTTTCCAGTTAGAGTGAAGAAAAAACTTCCACCCGAGAAGTGTGAACTATTTTTCATGCTACCCAACCGTGCTAAGAACTTAAATGCATATTTCAACCCCTTCGTCGAAGGACTATTTTGGCGAGAACCGAAAGCGTTCACCCAAGGCACGGATATTGTGGTAAATCAGTACCTGCACCCACAATCTGGAGCGTGGGGACAAATGGTTGATGCTTTAGTAGCCGTCTCCACCAAACCAAATCACCCTTATCACGCGCGCCGGCTGTACGAATTCTTAGCGCGCTTTTCCATGGTAGATCGTGATCTACAGTGGTCCGAATACCTTCGTCAAAAGTACGCATCGCCGACCATTCACCGCTTGCTGACTTGGGCGGAGAAGCTCAATGTGGCCAGTATGACGGAACAGGTTGCAAGAGAGCTTGTAGCTTTATTTTCCCTAGTGCTCACGACAGTCGTTCGAAAGGACCGAGACCTTGCGACAAAAGCGCTTGTATTAATTGGAGAAAGATATCCAGAAATACTATTCTCTCATGTTGAGACTAGCCTAAGTTTCAATGATCCATATGTGTCAGAACGTATGTTAGCTGCTGCGTATGGGACAACAATGTCTCTAGTGAACTTGGAACAAGCAACAACGTTTCACTCTCAGCTCGGAGATTTGGCGAATGTCCTCTATCAAAAGATGTTCGCGCCAGGTGCGACCAACGCAACCCACCATACACTGACAAGAGACTACGCACTTGGGATTATTGAGATCGCACTTAGTGTAAATTGTGTCGCGCTCCCAGCAGCCGCGAGCCAAAATCTTTCGGTGCCGTTCCCAAACACTAAAACAACGTTCGAGAGTGATGGTACACCTGATCCAACGATCAAGGATTGCATTGGTCATGCCATTCAAATGGACTTTGAAGGCTAAACGATAGAACATTTGATCCCAATGCGGGCTAACTACAACGACAAACACCCAGACAAGGTTCAGGTTCTAGCGAAAATTGAACGGCGCATTTTTGATCTTGGTTACCGAGCTAAACGATTCAAAAAGGCAGATGAAGATATCGGTAGAACGTCATGGAGACAGCGAGACCACAATAAAGTGGATCGATATGGAAAGAAGTACTCTTGGATCGCTTACTTTGAGATGTGGGGCGAACTTCAAGCCAGGAAAATATTACCGGATATACATAACGGAGAGAGAACACCAGATTGTGGAATTGATCCAAGTTTTCCAAAACGTCCCCCCGACTGGACTCCACCCTTTCCGAACCTGTTACAGGGTATGAGCTTTGACACTGACGAGTGGGTTACGGGTGATTTCACACCAGATTGGCAACCACTACTCATGGTCTCTGACATCAACGGACATGAAGGTGGGTGGGTACTTGTAGAGGGGTATGTTCGTCGCACAGACGAGAGTCTCGATCGGGAACTCTCTGCTTCATTGCGCGGACTATTTATCGCGCGTAGAGATGCGGACAGTTTGAAATCGAAATTCCTTGAGGTAGATTATCCTGGAATCACCAAAATTCCCAAAGGAGCTACTGAATCCTATCTATATGCAGGAGAGGCCGGACATCGTCAGAACTACGCGCTTCAATTATGTCAGAAGAACGGCCGTTACCGCAGACAAATCAAAAAAGCGTTTGATGGATACCCTCCTGAAATCTCTGTCGAAATCCCATATATTCATTTTGGCTGGGAGCCACATCATTCACCATACAACGAATTCTGGGGGTTTAATCTTCCCGCGCCTAGTTTAATTCAACGTCTTAACTTAGTAAGGAAGAACCGCAAAATCGACTTCTACGAATCAAACGGGAAGCCTGCTACTCTCTATCGAGAAGCAGGGGATGGTCGGATTGGAGATCATCACAGTCTTTTGTATGTTCGTGCCGATCTTCTTCGACGATACTTGACTGATACACGTCAAGTATTAGTCTGGTGCAACTGGGGACAACGGGACTGGTTCAAAAAAATGGAAGATCACGAGTTGATCGATAAATCAAAACGACAACCAATCTACCAAGCCTGTGACCACATTCATAAATCTTTTTTTCAGTGGAATGCAAAGGTCAGAAAGATTGTCTAGTAAATTAGTAAATATACGAGATACGTTCAATCATTCAAGCCGAAGGTCAAAAAGGACCTTATTGTCAAGAACAGCACTGCTGTTGCATTGTGGTTTTATTGGGGATTTACAAACTTTGGACACGGACTCCAATGATAATCGACATACCTAGATCGATCAACGTGTTCAATTCAAAAAAGTGAGATGTCGATTGCTGATCAAAACGTGACGGAGAATGTGTCCCTAAAACGCTACGCAGACCCCACTGACTTGTGTTTCCTTATCCCTCGACAAGTTAGCCCTGGTAAACGTACACTTTTTTAGTCACTTATTCACATTAACCCAAACCGGAGTGCAAGTAATAGTTTCAGATGCTGAGAGTTGTTTGGTTGTACTCACTTTGCTATCACACTGAAACGGCTCGATAATTAATCGAGGTGAAAGAAAAATACTCGTCGTTGAAGTACTAGAAAAGTCGAACTTAGTACTTAATACGGAGAAACGAAAGATAAATATGAAGATAGCGTCCCAAAATCACACTCCCAATTCGCCCATTGTTTTTGAGGACATTCTCATTACTCACATAAACGGGCATAGTTTGGAAAAACCAATTGCTAGCCAGGTTGTCTTACACTTTACGCCGACATTTCGAACGGTAATAGAATCAGAGAATTTGCCGATCGAAGTGAACGATCATCGTATGGAATCGCCGTTTGTAGTTACGATCGCGGATAAAGGCGAAGTTCCAGTAGTACTCGAGAGGTTGAACGAACCGATTTCGCCCAACGGTAAGTCAAGCGGTGCTCTCGCGTTAGCCAAATCACCATTTACTGTGATCCACCGAGATGAAAAGATTACTTCCATAAGGTTCAGCGTTCTCAATTTTCCGAAGTTTTTCGGAGGGAGAGATACTTGGATTGGTCGCCAATGCGTTGGTGCTACCACACTCACATATGATCGATTGCAAGTTAAGATTACCCAAGATTTAAGCCTTTCACAAAACAAAGAGTATTTGAACGAAACGAATGGTTATAGTGTAACACTAAATGGTGTCATCAGATTTACTGACGGAGCTGAACTTTCTGTAGATGAAGCTAAAGATATTTTGCGGGGGTTACGAGCGTTTCTATCATTTGCTCGAGGTGCAGCGTGTGGTCTGACGCTTGTGAACACTACTTTACCTGATGACAAATCAATCTTCTTTGAATGGGGAACGACGTATACGGAACCATGGCACTGCGGATACGACACTTGGTTACCGACGATAGTTGACGGTGGCAAAAATTTGTCGCTTGCTTTTAATGGCTTCTGGATGCTCTATTCGAATCCAAACTGGAAGAATGTTTTAACTCGTGTGATAGATTTATACCTCAATAGCAAGTCCACTGCGTACCATGTTGGAATCATTCTCATTCAGGCTGCACTTGAATCGTTGTGTAGCAGAATCGCGGATCCGAAGAATAAAACAGACACAACTGGCGAGTACTTATCCGATTCAATTAAACACATTGGATTATGTACATCAATACCCTCTTCTTGTAAGAGTTTGGCGATGATTTTTCAGAATAACTCTTCAGTAAACGGCGATGGACTTATTGCCATTACAAAACTTCGTAACGACATTGTTCACCCTAATCAAAAATGTTCAGACAACACGGAAGCATGGATGGAAGCATTGAAATTGGGACAATGGTATATTGAAATGATTCTGCTCAAGCAATTTTCCTATAGTGGCCGGTACAGGAATCGGTTAGCCAAGGTTGGAGAGAGCGTGTTTGAAATGGTTCCTTGGACGATTCAGGAACCGATTGGATGAAGTGTAATAATTCAATAGTCGACAAATCGTGCCACTACTTTTCAAATTTCAACTTCGGATATTCAAAAGATTAGAAATCCGGAAATTGAGCACTGCGAAAGCAGGGCGTTGACGGTTAAAAAAATTTAGTTTTAGAATCCATTTAAAGTAACATGGATCCGAGCACGTGGTGCAACTCTAAACTCATGTCGAATGTTATGGATTCTCGGCGGTATTAACAGTTGGTCCAGAAGAGAGTACGTTTTTCGACTCACCCACAGAAAACATTTAGCTTCTTGTGTGATATTGATGCTGACACACATTCGATAAACGTCTATCCATACAACAGATTATCGAATCTTGTTCTGTGATGGCGGAATCTAAATCCTTTCATACTTTTGGACGAATATGGGTCTAAATTAAGACGATCTATAGAACTCGCACGATAACAATGAGCACTTTTTAGTTTGTTCAGAAAGCTCTAAATTAACCGAATGGCTTCTTAAATTTCGACGGTAGAGTCAAGGATACTGCTCAAAAGGAAGAGCTTGAGTTCTTGGTTCATCTTCCGGAGCTAAACGCGAAATGAATTAAGACTATATTTTGCTAGTCGTTAACGTTAGTTTACCTGTCTGTGAATTCGTTTTATATCTCGTCATTCGGATAATTTTCATCATCAGCGTCTCTGTGATCGTTATAACCGATACCACTTACACTGGGTTCCAGATTCAATCGATGGCGAAGGTCATCCAAAGACTCGCCTTCAAGATCGATCGCTTTTTCCACTGCGCGATCCCAGGCAACGCGAACATCACACTCACCATCTCGAAATTGTGGTACCAAGGTTCTACTTGTTTCGTCGAAACATTTCGTCAAAACCTCTCTTGTGTAATTACTTTTTCGTATGTTAGGTACCATCAACTGACTATGCAATGACGCACTGTAAGTTGGAAAGTCAAGTGCCATTCCTGGGTTTCTCATAACAAGTAACCGACCTAGAGTCGAGTTTAGAAAAACTCCTAACGCTTTACTCTCTTCAACAGAAAGTCCGGTAACCGGCATCCATCCATTCCCAACTAGTCTTTTTCCGACTACTGCATTCAGTCGGCTAGTACCTATTCGTTGCCCAGCTGTAATGAGTAGAAATCCAGCTTTCGCTAGTAATTTAGAAGTAGCTTCTTTGGCTCGTTTTGCAATATATCTTGATATCCAGTACTCATCGGGAGTACTTTGAATAATTTGTTGTCCTTTTTCACCCGTTGACTTCACGATCAGAAAACTACCATTGACAGTAGCACCAGAAGGCTTAAAGTCACCTCGAAGTACTCGTCCAGTTTCATGTACTTTAACCCCATCTAAAGAACCTAGCGAAATGAAATCAGATCTGGTTGAAAAGTTGAAACTTGCCTCTGCAAGGTTTGGGTCCCGCCATATTCCTGGTGACCAATCTCCTGCTTTAATTCTTTCGGATGGCCAGTAAGAAATGGTTCCCCAGTCGTTGTCCAACACCTCGCCATAAGAAAGTTTTTCGCTGAGTTCGACTACCTCCCTGTCATTTGAAGGAAATCGATCGAGACTAACAAATCGCGTTGGTGGTTTGGTAACTGAGCGTTTACGCATGACGATCAAACTCTCATTTATCGATGAGTGTTGGCTCATGTTAGTCTGTTTAGGACGGTGGCAGGTAACGATCGTGTGGATGTGAAATCTACTCGCTAGGAGTCTTCGTTTATTGACGGCTGAAGAGGCACTAAATGAGATTGTCGGAACCACTTCTGCGAGTATCCCGTTGTCATGTAAACATCTGTCACCGAGATAAGTAAAGAGAGGTTCTACCGAATTCTTATCCGCAAATTTACCGGCTACATGGTCATTTTTTTCTACTCTGTCCTGTAAATCATCTATCCGTTGTCTCAATGCTTTTTGATCAATGGGTGTAAATTTCTCACCCATCTTTTCTCGGTTAGTAAACGGGGGGTTCATGATTACGATACTTGCGTCTTTAACCTCTTCGACTGCCGTTGAAATACGAGAATCCAATTGTTCAGCCGAAGTCTTCCATATCTCTTCAGAGGTGATTTCGTCCTTCATCTTCACCAGTGTTGGAAGTATTTCCTGTTGAGACAGAAACTCCAGAGAACCAGCAGAAATCTTCGACCTACTAGGGTTGTATCCGTATGGCATACGATGTAAACCCATTCGACTAAACCGTATTTCCGCATTTCCAATACTCATTTGTGCTGCAGCAAGTTGTAGGGATATAGGGTTAATATCGAATCCTTTTAAAAGATTTTCGACCGCAATGCGGTGTAGTCGATTGACTAATTGACCACTAGCGCCTGCACTTCTTGCTCTACGTCGCATTTCAGCAAGGCAAGCTGCCAACAAAGTACCGCTACCACATGCTAAGTCAACTATCTTTAACTTTCTCCAATGTTTTTCATTCGTCCAGTCAACATCTTCAAGTAAATCAAGTGCCAGACTCGCAAGCATGACAGCTGCTAATGGCCGTGTAAAGAAAGCCCCATCGCTACTTTGATCACCCATGACTCGATTGAACAATGGACCCGCGTGATCCATTCCCATATCGGCGTACGTTTCGGCAATTCGATGAGCTTCTCCGGCTATATGATGTAGAGCTCTTTCGAGTCCTGATCGTCGACCGGTCTTCTCTTCTATGACGTCGAGTAAATCAACAGCGGGTTCAAAAACAGTTTGATAGTCGTGTCTGAGTATGTTGTTCCAACATTTGCTCAAAAACTTAATTGGGTTTGGGTGGTTTTGAGCTTCGACTAACTTACTCTGTATATCGATGTACCCTGTGTCGTCAATTCGAGACTGCATCATTGCAGCGTTCATAAAAATCAAGCTCGCGACAGTCGTTGCTTTCGCTCGCTTTTTCTTCTTGTTCTCGTCTTTCCTTAACTGGTCAAAACCAAAATGTCGCGCTAAGATAGGTTCTAGTTTGTCTGCGTCCAAGTGTCGCGCTGCTTCATTCACGGATTCTTCGAGAATATTCAAATCACGTTCGACTCGATTAACCTTTAGACCTGATTCTTTAAGAAGATTCAGTTGAATAGCCGTTTCATGATCAATCGCGTCGGATAATCGTAATAATCTGAGACCAGCACTTTCCAGAGTTCCCTTGGTATCTTTCTTCTTTCTTCGGCGCCGTTTCAAACCTGCTCCATCATTGATCATCGTGCGCATTTTGTTTTTGCACTTTGACAAATCGACGCCACTATCTTTTCCGTCTTTCCTTTCGACAGTACTTACTCGTATTTCGACGTTTTCGTCGACGATCCTACCGGTCACCAACATCCCTGGTTCAGGAACTTTCCAAGATTTATTTCGGCGGTTCGCCAGCTTAACCAAACCCACTTTACGCGCGGTCGATTTACCTTTCATCACGGATTGAATAGCATCGTCGACACTACCGGGGGTACCTTCATGTTCGTAGTACTCTATTTTTTGTTCTTCGTTTACCAATCCGACAAGATTTCTTGAAACTGTTGGTTCAGCTGGAAGATACATCGTCAATAGGTGAGCTAAATCAGTTTCGACTCTGCCATCGTGTGCACGCAAAGCTAACAGAATTTCTCCTAACTCCGACCATCCTTCTGGCATAGTGCTAGTACTCAGCCAATCTTCAGGATCAACGTGTGGAGGAATGAGGATTGGACAAATGATGTATCCCGTTTCTTTACCTGGGGCTGTTCGCATAACTCGACCCACCGCTTGAATAACGTCTATAAGACTTTTTCTGGGTTCTAAAAAAGCTACGGCATTGAGTCCAGGAGAATCGGTTCCTTCACCAAAGATCCCAACATTGAGAATCCCAAATGGTTTGGTTGTATCACTATCGGCGAGGTCTTTTAACGCTTGTTGCCTTCGAGTCACATTTGAGGAGGCATCTAAATGTCGGAGATTAAAATTTGCAGGTTTGTATTCGATTTCATTTTTCTCAAACCATTTCTCGATAAAGTTTCGTACCTCTTTAGAGCAGAGATTACTCGCCATATTTTTAGACTTTTCGATGGTATTCATGAAACCAATACACGAAGCAATTTCGACTTTTCCTTTGTCCTCCGAAAACGTAGCTCCCGACATCGCCAATGCAAACGATAAACCGCGCAAATAATGTGCAGTTTTTAGGGATTCGATTGAATCAGATCGGGCCATTGAAGCTAGTTTGTTAGCTTGATCGAACACTGAATCGTCGTTGACACCTATCGCTATGATGCGATAGTCACACAGCCAACCGTTTTTGACAGCGTCGGTATACGAACGACGCTCAAGTAACACACCGAACTCTGTTTCATCATCCATCTCGCGAACGACCCATTCATCCTTCATGCGTCGTTTCGCTGCGGTTGAATACACTCTAGGTGTAGCGGTCTGGTAAACACGATACTTCGACGGAAAATCTTCTTGACTATGACAGAGTGTGAAATCTCGTAATCGCGCGTCTAATTTTTTGGACTTAGATTTAGGTTTTCTTATACCAGCAGTACGATGTGCTTCGTCAGCAATTAAAACTTCTATTTCCGTATTACTTACATTTAATGCGTCTGCTACCGTTCGGGCACTCTGGTAGGTACCAAATAACACCTTTATCCTATCGGCAATGGTCTCTGTGGATTTCATCCATTCAGCAATTTCCTCGATATTCGTCGTTACTCGTCCTTTGATTTCGTGTGCACTAACAAAGCTGGTATCCAACGTGGGATCATTTTCTGGAAGTACGCCTTCATCTTTTTGGGTGATTCCCGCGGTTTGATCGGAGCAAACGATTAGTGAATCGATCCGCGTATTGCAATGTTGTAGATATTCGCGCCGAATTTGTGCAACTAGAGCAATGGATGGACACAGGACGATAGACACCTTCCCTAAGGAAGTTAGCTCCTCAATTATTCGGAGTGAAATACGTGTCTTTCCCGTACCACAAGGTAGTATCAAACGACCTCGAGCCTGACCTTTTGGACATCCTCCTGAGTCTGATTCATAGTGTTTTTTCAATGTCGAAACGCAAGATTCGACGACTTCGTTCTGCATCTCAGTTTTGCTCTGATTTACGGCAGATTGTTGAAGAGCGTTTAGTTCCTGTTGAATATCTCTACTCAACACCAAGATCTTTATGGGCTTCGACGGTATTGTTTTTAGCGCTGCCTTAGCATTCGTTCCCAATGGATTGTCCCCGTTTGTGACTACCCATCGTTCCACCCATCTATCATCCTGAGACACACTCATAAAACTATCGATTTCCTGTTTCGATATTTGTGTACCCGAACCATCGTCTTCTAGCTTTCTCGCCTTGCATTGAATCGCAATGTATTGATTTGAAGCTCTTTTACCCACTAGATCAATACCTATGTCTTGCGCGCCAAGACCTGGGAATACTTCACTGCGTTCCTCCCAATCTTTCCATGCCACACAACCTTCCATATCCCATTCATGTAACATCGGTCCAACTTTTGTCGTTAAGGCCTCTAACCAAGACCCGTCGGAACTGTGTGGGTTTTGCTCATTTATTTCTTGAAGCGCTGCTTCAAGAATCTTGATTTTTTTCTCGTGGTCGATATTTTTTTGACTCATTTTGAATACAAACCGGTTGAAGTGTGAATTGTCTTAGAGTACGGAATTTAAGACCAATCTGGTACGCATACACTGTTCTAAGCGATGGTTGCGGACCGTGGGTCTTTCAAGCGATGCAACTTTCGATATTTTCTTCGTTCAGCAAGAGTCTTATATTCTGTGTGTATTCATTCATCAAAAATTCCTTCTGTAGATTATCTTAATGACTGTCCCCAAAAACCGACGCGGACCCAAATGAGTGTATTTCAACTATTAGAGAACAACTTTAAAAGGATTGATTAGTGAAGTCGTAACAGGTTTATCCTCGACTAAATCGAAAGGAATCACATAGAGAACTTCCAGACGTTTTCTGAACCAAAACGGTTGGAGAGGTTCGCTAAATTGTTCTGTTTTGGGGTAAATCAATACTACTATTTTTAGGTCTTGATCGATCATATACGTCTTCGCATATGCAAACAATTGATATACGTCAGACCTTGAGATAGCGAATGACGGTTTTGTTTCGTCTAATAACTTCCACTTAGCGTCAGCAATCACACTATTAATTTTTGATTTCCGATTTTGCTTAAGCTCCAGATCTGGGATTAGTTCAAAGGTATTTTGGTTCTTGTGATCTTCTACTAGATATTTTCGTTCAACCTTGGGTTCGATCTGCCACTCTGATAGATTCGAGTTTAGCTTAGCACCGACATAGTTCTCGAACACTCGGTTCATATCAAACAACATTGAAAACACTTCGTGTTGACCCGGTCTAGTCAGTGGATTCAATTGCTCAAGTATGAGTCTGCAAATTGGCAATGCTTTCTCGTAATGTTGGATAAATCTGTCCTGCTTTATTGCACGAAAATCCATTCGAAAATCTTGTGACGCTGGAACATTGTCAAACCAGTGAAGACATTCTTTGCAAGTTTGTAAATTTATACTACTTTTAGACAATTTGGACACGGTGATAAGTGCTTGTTTAATCAAACGGTTTATTGGTCTGTTCCTTTCAAACTCGTCGTACTCACAATAAAAGCGACTTCTATCAACGCTGTTTCTTCTAATGTGCTCATAGAGCTGGAGTTTTCCGCGTAGGAAGACTAAATTGTCCTGCAGATCAACATACTGTCTTGCGATTCCTTTCTTAATGATTTCCTGAACGTAATTCAAGAACAGACGGATCACTAGTTCAAACAACGGCATTTTTTGTGGATGCAAGTTGGCCATAGTAGCTTCCTTGAACGGAGAGTCTTTAAGTTCGACTAACATCTTGACAAGTATTACTCGAGCAGCCTCTTGACTCATCGACTTTGAAATCTTTGGAAGTATTTCAATTTGACATCCAGATGAGGTTTGGATGACACCTACGTAATTTTGAGAAGTTAGTACTTTAACTCCATTAACGAGAGAAAACCGAAAGAAAGGTTTTATGTCTTGGTGAACAGGATCTTTTAGCAGCAAAAGAACATCTTCAAAGTCCTCGTTGCTTAGTGTCGCGCTTGTCCAATTTAAATGATCAAACTTAGGATCCAACAAAAGATTCTTTCCCCTAATAAGACGCCCCCATTCCGGAATCGAAACTTGCTTCACTTATCTAGTGCTCACTCGTCTTCGTATATTTCTTTGTAAGCTTGTGCAGTATCGAATGCTTTTTTGTTTAACCGGTAAACTGTTTCGATTCGCAATGCTTCTTTGTCTTGAACGACCTTCTTATCCACTTTTAACTCCTCTATGAATTGACTCTCTGTTTTTGTTTTCTTGTCGTCTCCTAAGACGACTCTGACCCGAGACCAGTCTTCGAAAAAGTATTCGGTCAGTAGGGGAACTATCTTATCCTTGAACACGAGAGGTAATTCAGTCCCTGAAATGATCTGACCAGAGTCATTTAAAAAATAAGCATGCCCTAGCGTATGCTCTCTATCCAAAAGTGCTTCGATGCGTTGGTTCATTCTCGTCAACATTTGACGTAAATCGATTGTCGTGTTTCTGAAATCAATTTCAGAGAGAAGACTAGGATCAGGCATAAATTCTTCAAATTGAAACCTTCTACGTAAAGCAGTATCGATTTGCACTAGTGATCGGTCAGCAGTGTTCATCGTACCATAAATGTCTAAATTTGAGGGAACGGTGAACTTTTCTCGCGAATAAGGTAATTTCACTGTTAATTCATTTTTTCCTCCTTTGCGTTTGTCTGGTTCAATCAACGTTATGAGTTCTCCAAAAATTTTCGATATATTACCTCGATTGATCTCATCTATAAAAATCGCATACTGATTAGAGGGATCACGATCAGCGCGTTCACAAATTCTCTTAAATATTCCTGGTACTAGTTGGTATGCCGTTCGCTCATTTTCATCAAGTGTCATTCGAATACCTTCAACAAACTCTTCGTAGCTGTACGATTGGTGAAAAGTTACAAACTCAAACCGTTCAAGCTTGACACCAGTATCTAGCCGATCATCTAGTAACCGTCGCTCCAGTTCCAAAATTCGTTCTAATGCACTCTCCGTTAACACTTCGCTATTCCAATCATCAACCAATGTCCATGCACTATTTGAATCCTTCGAAAATATCCTTTGGTCAACCTTTGCTAAATTTTTAAAATCATGGGGATTCTCTTTATGAGAATGTGAGCCCAAAAATCTACGCACTATAGGTTCCAACGTGGGATCGTTCCATTCCATCTTTCTTTTACCAAGTTGTGCTTTACCAAGGACATACTCATGTCTGACGATTTCTGAAACCTTGACGACGTGGTTTAATTTTTTTAACACAACCGCAATCACTTCCCACCAGGTTGCATTCATATCTTCCAATGTGCCTTTGATCCACTCTTGCTTCGAAACAATACCGGTCGAGACACTATACTCATTTAACAATTGACGTAAGGCATAGGTCTTGCCTGTTCCCGGAGGACCAAAAAGTATGACATTCTTTGGTCGTTCTGAAACTATCGGCTCTGAAGTGTCGCTTCCTTGATTGATTACCCACAAAAAAGACTGTACTTCAATGAAATTTGTTGCACCAATAATCTCACTGAGTTTGGTCATGTCGCCCATCAAACTTTTGTATAAGTCAGCGGTTAACGGTACGCCAAATCCAAGTTTTTCAATCGCTAGTTTTACTAGCACTTGATCAAACACCATCGGTTTAATAAATATGTATTTCTTCGGACGCCACAGAAATAGAACAATCGTTGGCCAGACTTTGGTGAAAGAGGCTTGTAGCCTGTGTTTAGTGAGGAAATTGATAAATCCATCAATGGCTTCCCATACTCTTTGGTCGTCGTCTGCAGTTTGCAATAACTCACGAACGTGGAATGTGAACCACTTCCTAAGTTCACTCTCTACACCAACGATTTTCTCCATCTCCATGATGTCTCGAAAGTTAGTAAGATTCTGAGGTCGATTATCGAAATGTTTGAGTTTTCGATTTCTGAAGAATTCCACAAATTCTTCAAATACATCCGTTTGATTACCTTCCAAAAACTCTTTCCCAAACTTCTGAAACTCTTCGGAGAGTTCGTGTTTGTAGTTCAATTCCAGATCAACAAACTTGGTTCCCGGTTCGTTAAAAGATTTGAAATCCGGAAATCGCGCTTTAAATTCAGCAAACGCCTGATCTACCTTAGTTTTGTCCATCAAAAATCCTGCAGTTTATAATCCAATTCACGTAGAGTCTCATCGATTTTGCGATGTGTCCCCTACTCAATCGCCTTGTTGAAGGTGTTTATTATGTTGAAATATATTTGACACTTGGAATAACGTAATACAATCTCATGACGACAGCACAAGACATACTCGATTATTGGTTCCAAGATTGCGACAACGACCTTGAAGCAACCCAAAAGCTAAGTGACAAGTGGTACATGCCGTCTGCGGAAATCGACCAAGAGATCACCGAACGATTTTCTAATGTTTATGAACACGCAGTAAATGAAGAGTTCAAAGACTGGGAAGAATCCGCTCATGGTTGTTTAGCACTAGTGATCATTTTCGACCAGTTTTCGCGCAATCTCTTCCGTAAGACAGCTCGTGCTTTTGAAAGCGATCATCTAGCACTTGAATTGACCTACAAGTGTATCAATAATCACTGGCACAAAGAGTTGACAGTTCCACATCAACTTTTTTTGTTTAATCCTTTTCAACACAGCGAAGATTTAGCCGAGCAAGAACGTGGAGTTCAAATGGTAGAAAAGCTGTGTAGCAGTTGCGCTTCAAGTTGGAAAAGCTATGTCGATGCAAGTCTTGATTTTTTTCGTGCTCATCGAGATACAGTCGCGAAATTTGGTCGCTTTCCACACCGAAACGAGGTGCTTCTTCGAACTTCGACTCCTGAAGAGCTGGAATTTCTCAAGACCGCACCGAGATACGGGCAATAACCACTCTACTGACCGCCATTGACTGCAAAACAAAAGCCACTGAAGGTCATTCAAGTCTTACCTAGGTTAGAAAGTGGTGGAGTCGAGCGTGGTGTCTGCGAGGTAGTGTGTTACTTAAAAGACCACGGACATGAACCGATAGTAATTTCTGAAGGTGGCAAAATGGTTGAATTATTGAATTCAATTGCCGTTCCACATGTCAAAATGCAAGTCGGTTCTAAATCCCTCTTAAGTCTGCTCACAATCCGTAAATTACGAAAATTTTTCATCGAACAACAACCAAATGTCGTACATGGTAGATCTCGTTTACCGGATTGGTTGTGCTATCTAGCATTGAAAAAAATACCCGAACAAACTCGGCCGAAATTCGTAACTTCGGTACATGGTCTCCACTCAGTATCTCGATACAGTTCCATAATTACCAAAGGCGAACGGATCGAAGCCGTATCGGACACAGCGAAGGATTACTTGATTAATAATTACACTCAAGTTCAAGAGTCGAACATCCGAGTCATCCATCGAGGAGTAGATCCAAGTCTTTACACACCGACATTTGAACCAAGTCAAAACTGGGTGAATGAATGGCAAAAAAGTATGTCAACAATGAATCCGGACAATCTCCCCATACTGACGATAGTCGGCAGAGTCTCGCGATTGAAAGGCCACCCTCACTTCCTCAAAATCGTGGAAAACCTCAACAAATCAGAAACCTGTGTGATCGGTTTAATAGTTGGTGAAGCCGACCAACACCATAAACGATACGCTGAAAAGTTACAAGAGCAAGTTAAGATGTCACGTGAATTACATCAAAAAGTGTTTTTTC
Source organism: Gammaproteobacteria bacterium (assembly GCA_009845835.1). GTDB lineage: Bacteria > Pseudomonadota > Gammaproteobacteria > Pseudomonadales > Azotimanducaceae > Bin55. Next base: position 36,588 of record VXYV01000084.1, read on the forward strand.
TAGGTAATCGAAGTGACATTCGAGAGATCATGTCCAAAAGTAACGTGGTACTATCTTTGTCTTCAAAACCTGAATCGTTCGGTCGAACTGTGCTTGAAGCTCTTTCATTAGGAACTCCTGTGGTCGGTTTCGACCACGGAGGGGTCAGCGAAATACTTGCTGAACTATTCCCTGATGGTGTAGTCCCCTACGGAGATATAGGAGCAGCCACGAAAAAAGTAACGGAACTAATGCATAGAAAAGTAGATCTACCTACACATAAATTTACACTTGAAAATATGTGCTCACAAACACTGTCCATGTACCAAGAGCTAGTTGCATGATTTGGCTTACAACCATCGCGGTTATTTTGCTTGTGTTGTTTGTTTCTTATCAGTATGCCTGGTGGCGACCGACGGTTTCTTTCCAACATCCGCGCATATTAATGTATCACATGATTAGTCGACAAAAACCAAAGAAACGCTTCAATAAACTCCGTGTCGATCCAGTTGAGTTTGAATGTCAGATACGGTGGTTAAAAGAGAACGGTTGGAATTTCATCCACATGTCTGAATTGAAAAACCAAACATCCCGCAAAAATGTTGCGTTGACTTTCGACGATGGTTATCGTGATAATTTCCTGGTTGCCGACCCGATTTTGAAAAAATACAACGCCAAAGCTACTCTTTACTTAGTTGTCGATAGACACGATCGAGATTGGTCTTCTCGTAAGAAAGCCCATCACGCGGATGGAGAACTTAAAGCCGAACCCAAACTCTTAGATCAAGATGTCGTTCAAATGCTGCAATCTGGTCGCTGGGAATTAGGTGGACATACGTTAACTCACGATAATCTTTTAAACCTCACACTTGCTGAGTGTCGAAACGAAATCGAATCGAGTCTACAGAAGCTAGTAGAGACATTTAATACGAAGGTAAATTCGTTCGCTTATCCATTTGGCCTCTTCAATGAATCGCATGTAGAGATCGTAAAGGAGGTCGGATATCAGAACGCGGTAACAACAATCCAAGGTATTTCAACGAACATCTTTAAAGATATACTAACATTACCACGAGTCAAAGTATCAGGGCACGACAGTTTAATGAGTTTTCGATTACGAATCAGAACAGGAAAATGTAAATGGAACGACTAGATTACTCGTTGGGTCGAACCATTTTTACTGTCTTCGGTGTCGTGCTTTATTTTGTTTCATCCGCTATTGGCGAGACTACTGACGATATCGAAACTTCCTCTGATTCAGAGAGTCAAACAGTTGCATTGATTTACGATGTCAAACTAGGATTTTTTGCTGTGGGTGTCACGGATCTAGAATTGACAACCACCAACGAATCTTATGAACTCAAGGGGGATTTAAATACGGGAGGTACGCTAGGACAACTGCTGAACTTACACGGTGAATTTGTCGCGACTGGCACACTAGTAGAACTAATTCCGACAACCAAAACCTTCACGATGATCGAAGAAAAAGAGAAAAAACAAACACGTAAAGAGATCATTGTCAAAGATCAAACGACTACGATTAAAAGAACTGATCGAGATGATTGGGAGTTCGCGACTCCCTCAGGTAATGATTTCATGACTACGTTATTCGCTTATTCATCTTGTCAAGATGAGATGCAAGTTTTCGATGAAGACGAAACTTTCATGGTTCGTCTGAAAGAAGAGTTCTCCGACAAAAAACTGTCTCAAGGAAAACAATATGTCTCGGGTGTGACAACACAATGTCACTACGAGTTCATTTACGACGACGATGAAACACGTAGAGTGGATATTTGGTATGGGGAGTTTGAAGACCGAATTGTTCCGGTACGGCTTCAAATTCGCATACGGTTCCTCCCGAGTGGGATATTTAAGCTCAGGAAGGCAGAATAACAGACTAAATCTATCGGATTTTGAATGGTTCAGTTAACTGCTATACAACACTATGAGTAGAGAAATGGAATTGCTAGATAATCCTGAGTCAACTGCGGTAGAGTTAATTGAACACTATACTCAGACTTGGCGTTTATTGTGGAACTATGACGAGAAGCAATTTACTCAGCTACCAGCAACGAAATCTTCTGACACACCAATAAACTACGGGCAAATTCAGAACGTTATCGCGAATTTTCGTCGAGACTTAGTTGAAAAAGGCGAAGCCTCTTCGATTTTTGGTCAAGAACAAGACAATTCCCTCAACGCCATCCTTGGGAACATCGAACAAACTGCTTTTAAAGAACCGCTATATCAAACTTGCGAATTGAAGGCTGCTCACCTTCTCTACTTTATCGTGAAAGATCACCCTTTTGTGGATGGGAATAAACGAATCGGAGCATTGCTGTTCCTACTGTATCTAGCGAATGAAGACTACACACATCCACTCGACCCTTGTGCTTTAACTACGCTCACGTTATTGTTAGCGCAGAGTTCTCCAGAATCTAAAGACTTGATGATCGAGTTAGTCGTAAGTCTTTTACGTGTGACCGAACATTAAGACAAAGGCTTAAGGGATTCGTCCCTCCGTTACCGGGATTTGAGGTGCCGGGTCTTTTTAGAAATCTTTCGAATAAACCTGTACGTCCCCACCCTTCGCCATATTGGAAGGAATGTACTACCGATACAGGTGGAAACTACGACTTACTGGTTGATGTTTTACTACGGTTTACGTTCTTCTGTTACCGGCATTTCCGTCATGGTTTCATCTTCGACCTCTTTAGAAAACGCCCGTACATGAATCTGCTCTTCCCCACCTTTCGCTTTGATGCGGACAGTCACAATCAAGTTATCGTTCTTATCTAACTTAAATGAATGTTTGACGGTTCTTGATGTAGATGAATAAGACTCTCGCAGTGTCTTGGAGGTCAAGCTAGTTTTCCGACCGTGCTTGTTTCCAATGAAAAAGTCTCGGCGACTACCGTCTTCACAACTTAACGTTACTTTGTCGTCTTTCTTACTCAGTTCAAATCCTTCACATTCCAGAACAGTAGGAAATTTAAGTGAAGCCGCTGCCGCGGTAGGGCCACCCATACCTCCACCCGGAAGCGGGATTCCGATTCCACCCGCGGAAGCCGAAACACCACCAAAACCTCCCATCGTACGGGATTTTCTAGGTTTGGGTTTTAACTCTGCGGTCAAATCATCATTCAACACCCACGATCCTAGTATTTTCGATTCATCCGCTTGGAGCGTAAAAAACGAAACTACAATCAGTGAGATATAAACAGACGCTGAAATGAAATATTTACTAAACATTGAGACTTCACCTCATTTACTTTCCAACACCAGTAGATAGTATATCCTATAAACCAGCGGCTACCAAATCTTGCATTCGAACCAATCCTACCGGTCGGTTCTTTTTCACTACAACCAAACTAGTAATTCGATCGCGCTGCATTTGCTCTAAACATTCAATAGCTTTCGTATGTTCCGAAACAATGCTTACTTCAGGTTGTGGTAGATCTGTGCTGCGTCGACTTAGACGAAAACATTCCATTGCGTTGAGTGTAAGAACGTTTTCATGCCGTTCTAGTAACCGTCGGATATCCCCATCCGTGATTATCCCGACTAACCGTTCGTTCGCATCGACCAAAATGACTGTACCTAACCCTTTTGACGAAATTTCAAAAATCACATCGGAGGCTTTCAAATTGGCGGTACATATAGGTAAATCGTCGCCACCAACCATGAAATCGCCAGCTTTTAGACGTAGTCGTTTTCCTAAGGTTCCTTGAGGATGAAATTGGGCAAAGTGTTCTGCCGTTAACCCTTTCTTTTGTTGTACACAAATAGCTAATACATCGCAGATGCCCAAAGTGGTCATGGTGCTAGTTGTAGGTGCAAGATCCCATTCGTCGATTTCTTCGAGTTGTGGAATGAACAATGGTATGTTCGCTAGTTCTGACAATTTTGTATCCGGTTCAGTGATCGTTATGACCATACCATTCGATACAGTCTTGAATTGTCGTACGAATTCAATAGTTTCTGAATTGCCTCCTCCTTTCGAAATCGCAAGCATCCCTGCTGTCGGTTCAACAACTCCCGAATCACCGTGTAAAGCTTCGACTGGATGAACAAAAACTGCCCGAGTGCCGGTACTTGAAAAAGTCGCGGCAGCTTTCTGTCCAATTAAACCGCTTTTTCCTAATCCAGTGATTACCAACAGAGAATCAAGAGACGTGATCGCGTCCACAGCCTTATCAAATTTACCGTCGACCATGGTGCCTGTTTGAAACAGTGCAGAGGAATATCCATTTAACATGGTTCTTGCGCGTTCGTGGTGAGCTTCAGTATTCATACAAAATGCAGAAAGTCAAGAAATTAAACGATTAAAAATAAACACGATTGAGTTGCATTGTAATGTTACGAAACTGGATTCAGTAGTTAGGGTAAGCATCTTGGATTGAATTGAATAAGACTTAGGTAGATTAGTTGACAACCCCTTGCTATTTGATGTGAAATAAATATACTAATACACATGGAAAACAGGAATATTCGTTATCGGCTCTATCCGAAATCCCGTGATCGAGCTGAGTTACTCAAACAATGTTTAGGTGCAACTCGCTTCGTCTGGAATCACTTCTTAGGTGAAAACCGCGAGCAGATGCAACGACACAGGGAAGATGCGTCGCAACCCAAACCGAACATCTCGTTCTTTTCACTCGGTAAAGAGTTCATTCAATTACGCAATCGGACCGATTGGTTGCGGGAGTTACCTTGTGCGGCTATTCGCTACACCTTGAAGTATCAAGCCGATGCGTGGCAGCAATGTTTTCACTCAGGTAAAGGATTTCCCCAATTCAAAAGCAAGTGGTATGACCAAGATTCGGTTTCGTTTCCAATGGGTTCGTTCAAAATAACGGGTAACTCCTTGTTTTTGGGTAAGATTGGTCAAGTGGTGCTCAGTGGTAGCAATCCTTATCCACAGGGTGAGCCGCGACTGGTAACCATCACTGAAGCCGGCGGTAAGTTTTGGGCGACGGTGTGTTATACAGTGGAAGTGGTACCGAAGAATGCAAATGGTAAGATGGTAGGTATTGACATGAACGTCGGTCAGTATGCGACGAGTACCGGTGACATCCGGCACGTACCAGAGGTGCAGAAATTAGAAGCGAAGCGTCGGCGCTTACAACGCAAAATGGCACGACGTCAGGGACCGAATCGTCAGCGAGGTCAACAACCGTCGACACGGTATTTAGTCGTGAAGAGTCAATGTGCTAAGATTTCGCGCCAATTGGCGAACATCAAGAGCGATTGGCAACATCAAGAGTCTCGGCGGCTAGCGAATCAATATCAGTATGTAGTGGTTGAAGCCCTGAGTGTCAAGGGGATGACGAAATCAGCCAAGGGTACCGTTGCACAACGAGGTAAGAATGTTAAAGCCAAGAGTGGCTTAAATCGGTCAATCTTAGCAACGGGTTGGTCGGGATTCAAGCTGAAGTTAGCGTACAAGTCATCGGTGATTGAAGTTGCCCCTAACTATACCAGTCAAAAATGTAACGCCTGTGGTTACATAGATAAAGAGAACCGCAAGACGCAGGCGAAATTTACGTGCGTTGCATGCGGTCATTCGGGGAATGCGGATGTGAATGCTGCATTCAATGTTTTAGCCTTGGGGACTCAGGCGATTGGGCATGGAGGGCGATCCCAGGGGGGGACCTAATGAAGTGCCAAGAAATCTATGTAGAAAACTTGCAAACTATTCTACGTAAGTCACAATTGAATTTGCACAGATTCGAATTATTTGATAAACTATATATCTACATCGTGGATTTGATCGTTGTTTTACGCAGCAATCGGTGCCACGAGTTACGTAAGTGAACCTAGGAGAAATACTAATGAAAACATTAACTGCTTTACTTCTTGTCGCGTTTGTAGCCTTCGTTACTGGTTGCGGTGGCGGTGAATCTACTGACGATGCCGCTAGTGCTGAGGCAGATGCAGACGACATGGACATGATGGACGATACCTCTGGTATGTCCGACGATATGATGATGGACGACGACGCGTCCATGGACGACGCCATGACCGAACCTGACGACGGTATGCAAATGGATGAGGATATGGATATGGACACTGAGAACGGTGAAATGGTGGATCCTCAAACCATGATGGATAGTCTTGATACCACTCAAGAAGACGATGCTGACATGGATATGGATTCTGACGCATCTGGTGACGAAATGTCCGATACCGAGGAAGAGGATAAGTAGTTTGCTAGGCTAGCTTTGACGAGCTAGTCTTCAATCTGACACAATAGCGGAAAAAGCAGCGATCCCTAGATATTGGAAGAAACGATCCTAAAGTCGTTTCTTCCGATTAGTTTTCTCTATGTTTTGTGCGTGAAAATTTCACGCACTACAGGGGTGTTGTAACTCGACTTTTCATCAATAAATGTTCAAACGGACTAAGTTCTACTATTCAGTAGAACAACCTGACGTCTTGGAGATCGCCTAATGAAGGAACAATTCCTAGGTATCTTCTTGTTCCCCGGCGCGGTTTTTTCGACTTTCAAAGAAAAAGTCCCGGTATTTCCAGTCTTAATCACATACACTGTAGCGGCTTTCATATTTGTTGGACTAAGTGCATTTCTTATTTCCGATGAACAAATCGTTGAATTGCAAGAAACACAAGCCGACGGTATCGCGAGAATTCAAGCAATGTTGCAACGGTCTAGCCCTGCATTTCCCGTCTCATTTGAGGACTTTGAGTCTGGTCAAGAAATAACTTTGGAAGAGAGCGAAGAAGAATTTAACAAAGTCATCGCTGAGGACACTGAACATGACCAAGAATCGAATTTTCAAGAACTTTACGACACGATTTATGCAGAACAACTCGAAAAGCTAACTACTCCAGACGCAATGTTTACCGCACGTATATTGGAAGCTATCTTTAATCCGGTGTTTGCACTCTGCGGTTTAGCTCTTGGTTGTGTTTTACTTGCGACGTACTATCTGATCGTAGGCAACATGCTCAGTACTCAGTACGGCTGGTCACAATGGTTCGGCTTTTCACTTTGGAGTCTCCTACCCATCGTCCCCTTCTGGCTCGTCGCGGACGCGGTCTGGGTGTTCAATTCTTCGATCCGTCCTGAAAACATGGAGAGCTTGTTTTCGCCATTTTCCTGGATTGGAATAGACCAAGCTATTTGCGGGGCGATTACCCTACCGTTAATCTACACAATTTACATTCAATTCCGTGGCCTACAGAGTTGGACAAATTCCACTATACCTAGCTTGTTGTTAGCACTTTTACCTTGGGTAATTTACGTACCACTTACGGCTGGATTGTTTGAACTTGTAGAATTTCTAAATCAACTCGGTAATCAGTCCTTCGAGGAAATGAGTTCGAAACTATGAAATACGCAAATGTTTTCGTCGCAGGTCTCGGTATTGGTGTGACGTTGTGGTTGTCTTTTGGTTGTGCTGGTGGTTCAATCGAATCGCCGGATGCAGTCGATTTTTCTGGTGTCTGGCAAGTCAGTGAAAGTGATAGTGATCCTGTCCCCGACATAAACAAGATTTTTAGTGAAGAACGCAAAGCACTGATTAAAGGCGAACTCAACGATCCCACCCAATCGGCGATATTTCTAAAGCACGATTTCCCCGTTTTGTTCAACGACACGTTAATGATTGAACAAGATGCGGAATCGATGGGGGTCAGTTACTCTAGTTCCCCATACGACGATTTTAAATGGGGACAAAAAATTCAGAATGGTTTGAAGCTCTCCGTGATTTGGCGAGACACCACACTAGTCATTCAAAAAATTCGCCGATCCGTACGAGGTACCGAGAGATATTCGCTTGACGACGACGGAAATACGTTGAGAGTATTTGTGAACATCCAATCAGGCAACGAAAAGTTTCGGTTGAATCGAATTTTTCGTAAAAATTAGATTTTCGGTTCGAGTCATTGAAAACTAGTGTTGATTCCATTGTCTATGGCGACTTTGTCGCGACAATGGACCCTGAAAATCCCGTCATTGAGAATGGTGCCGTTGCGATCGACCAAGGGTACTTCTGCGCGGTCGGGTCGAAACGAGATGTAGAGGCGCGGTTTACTTCAACAACAAAGTTTTCCGGACAAGATCGAATCGTACTTCCCGGCTTAATCAATGGTCACACTCATGCGACAATGACATTGTTTAGAGGTTATGCCGATGATTTAAGCCTTAAAGAATGGTTGGAAGAACATATTTTTCCACTTGAAGCTGCAGTACTGTCGCCAGAGGTGGTGGAAATCGGAACTCGCCTTGCCTGTTGGGAAATGCTGTGTGGTGGTACTACGAGTTTTGCTGACATGTACATGTTCCACGAAGAAATTGCTAATGTTGTGGACGAGGTAGGAATACGAGCTTGGGTCGCCGCAACGATTGCAAACGTGCCTCGTAACGACGCAAAGAACATGGATGATCAGTGGCTACAAGCACTGGAATTCGTACAAAAGTGGTCGAAACGAAATACGACAGTACACCCTATCCTTGCTGGCCATTCCATTTATACACTCGATCAACAAGAATTGATTGAATTACGCGATTTAGCAAATCAACTGGATGTTCCTGTACACATACATTTATCGGAGACTCAGTTCGAAGTTGATTACGCGAAGAAACACTATCAATCTACTCCCATTCGATTTCTTGATAACATAGGCTTCTTCGATAATCCCGTTATCACCGCGCATGTAGTTTGGCCGCAGGATGGAGAAATTGAGATTCTCGCAAACAAGAATGTAGCAGCGATTCACAATCCTTCTTCCAATGCAAAACTTGCATCAGGCCTTAGTCCGGTTTCAGCAATGCTTGAACATGGTGTTTGCGTCGGTCTTGGTACTGATGGGACAGCTAGTAATAACGATCTTGATCTGTGGGAAGAAATGCGACTAGCAACGTTTCTACAAAAGTTGAACGCCATGAATCCTACAGAACTACCCGCGCACCAGACCTTAGAGATGGCGACAACCAACGGTGCTAGTGCGTTTGGTGCAACCCACAATTTGGGAAAGTTAAAAGAAGGGTTCTGCGCCGACCTAATACAAGTTGAACTACGAAATGCGCATCAGCTTCCCATTTACGACGTGTTCTCTCATCTCGTATATACAACACACATTCACGATGTTGTCAACGTCTTTGTAAACGGTCGAATTTTACTAAAAGATCGTGAACCAACGACAATTGATGTGGCGAAACTTCGAACTGATGTGGCGCGTATGACTAAAGAGATTAGATCGATCCGCAAATAAACGTTGGTAACCAAACCACCACCAGTTCAATAACTTGCCGAACTGATCGCGGCAAGTCTATCGAGTTTTAGAGTTCTGGATTCGAAACCTAGAAAGAAAGGAAGTCTCAAATATCGGTTACGTGAAAACTCTAATGAGTGCTTCAATACCGTGGATGAGCGCTGCCGAAAAAAATATTCCGCCTAACATCCAAACAATTATTCGTGGGCGTAGAGCTTCAAATTCTTTACTTAATCCTTCAAATCGCCCTGTGATACCCTTGAATTCTGCCTTCAGAACATCAAAGTCAGCTCTCATGGTATCGAATCGTAAGTCGATCTTTTCTTCAAGATTTTTGAAGTCAATCCTGAGAATTTGCATTTCGTTTTTTTGTTCTCTAGCTCCATCCTTAAGTTCGGATACATCCTTTTTTAGCACAGAAACGTCAGTTTTCAGTTCAAAAACATCTGTCTTAAGCTGGGAAACGTCAGTCTTTAGTTCAGAAACATCGGTCTTCAATACCGACACGTCGGTTTGAATCTCTTCAACTGAACCACTGAGAGACACAAAGTCGGAATTGGTCACTATCTCACCACGGTTTACCGCGACTATATCAACAATCGCTTCAGCTAAAGGTAACGCACAATCGGCATCTCTCAGCCTTTGGATCGAGGCTTTTCTATCTATTAGGTATTGATTCATAGTTATTAATTACATCTATTGAATTATCGTCAACTAACAATTATATACATGATTGACAACATTCACAACCATAACCTGATTTTTTTTACAGATTTTAGCTTTACTTACTCGTAACTCGAAAGAACTGCTCCGTGGGTTCTCGATACTCCATCTCGCCAAAAGAATTCCGTACGAAAATGTCCACCATGTAAATTTGTATGAATTTCATCTTACGAATGAGAGGTTTGCTGTTAACTTCTAGAACCCACATTCTCGTTTATATGATTCGGCATTTAACTTTCTTTCAATCTAGTTTCAATAGAGGGATATCACAAGTGAAAACTCTGCGAATGTGCGTTCGATAGTGTAAACCGAGCAGATGTGGTAACATGTCGGTTAAGGAATCATCGTCTCGCGGATGAACAAAACAACCATTTGGCTAGCGACGCTTTCCGCCTTTCTAGCAGGAATTTTGATTGCCTTTGCTGGAAGTACGTCGGGAGCGCGTATTTCTGGAGTGTCAGTCTACGTTCTTGTAGTAGTCGGAACTTTTGCTATGCAATGGCTTTCATTTCTTCCATCTTGGTTTCAGCGAACGGAGAAATTCTTCGATCTAATGGGTTCTGTGGGATTCTTGTTGGCCGCATGGGTGGCGATAACGTTATCTGGAACGTTTGAAATTCGTGCCGTAATTGTCGCTGGTTGCATAACAGTATGGGCTGCCCGTTTGGGTCTCTTCCTGACTAGTCGAATAATCAAATCGGGTTCAGATCGAAGATTCGACAAAATCAAGCAGGATTTTTCGTTGTTCTTCATGACGTGGACTCTGCAAGCATTATGGATTACGGTGACTTCCTCAGCTGCGTTGGTGGTTTTGACATCGCTCGAGTCCTCGTTCACAATCGACGCATGGCTGCTTGTTGGAGTATCACTGTGGCTCGCTGGCTTCACCATTGAAGCCATCGCGGATTTTCAGAAGTCAAGATTCAACCAGCAGCCGAAAAACGAGCACGAGTTCATTTCGAGCGGCCTATGGGCTTGGTCGCAACACCCTAATTATTTTGGGGAAATCATGCTTTGGATCGGAATTGCCGTCATAGCCTTGCCCGGCATGCGCGGTTGGCAATTCATAACACTCGTGTCGCCGTTGTTCGTTTGGTTGCTGCTTACTAGAATTAGCGGGATACGCATGTTGGATGAAGGTACGAACAAGCGGTGGGGAAATAGTCCCGATTACAAGCAATATGTGCGACGGACCTCAAAGTTGATTCCATGGCCCCCTCGACTATAAAACGATAACACCATTGGTCGCAATACAAGTGTGCCTAATCTTGCTAGATGGTGCGATCGCTGAAGAGGTCGTGAGCAACCATCGGACAAATCCGGTGAGTTGACTTCTACTACGACGACAAAGTAGAACTGTTTATTGGAACTTTTAGAACCCTAGAAATGGCATAGGGAACGAATCCAATTGGTCTTCCCCTTCTTCCAGATCTTTCAGATCTTCTTCAGTTAGGTATCCCTTCAAAGTCTCTATTTCTTCATCCGAATATTTCTTAGAAAAACTATTCATAAGAATGGCCGACGAAGCCGTTTTTGATCTAGCATTTTCAGAAGGTAGTAAATCAATAGTGTCAAAAATCGACGTATCAGAGTCAGATCCACCAAACATTCCCATGTTAATCGCATTAGTACCCACAGCGGTATAGTAAGAATCATGCTGATCTGCAGGTAAATCGCTACCAAGATTAATCGCCTCAGATATTCGACCTTCTCTAGCTAAGTTACCACCAACACCAAGATATGCTTGGTACTTAGTCTTGCCATCTCGGACCTTGGGTAGTAGCTTCAATGCTGCATCAACATCGTCCATTCCTATATAGGATAAGACGGACGCTTCTAACCCGACGGCATCATCACCTTCAAGTGGTTGATTCAGCGCAATTGCAAAAGCTTCGTCGGGATTAGAATCTGCCATTGATCCCAAGACCATGGAACTCAGCATAGGACGAACCGATTCGGTCGCCGGTTCATTCATTACCCAATCCAAGGCCGCTTTAGGATCGGAGTCCACCCAATCTTCGACAATGTGGTATGCTGCCTGCGATTTCACTTCGGAACTTTCTAGTTCAGCAAATATCGCTAAGGCAGATTCGCGTTCGTCGTCTTCCATTAAAGACTCAATCGCTTGCCCTCGAGCACTATCCCTTAAGTTTTCCGGAAAACGATGAATGTCTTCGATAAAACCCTGTAGATCATCCCTAGCCATCTTATAGAAAACCGTATATAACATTTGGTATCTTTGCATACCTGATTCAACTGCCGCGACCCGCTCTAATGCCGCATAGGGGTCTGTTTTAGACCATTCCTCTACCACCAAAGATAAGCCGTAGCTATATCCAAACCCCCCGGTACTATTAGCTAGCGCATAATCAAAAGCTCCTTCGGGGTCTGTCTTCGCGGCAATCTCAAGCGCGCTGGCCATTAGCGTCATTTTGGTATCGTCTCCGGGAACGGTTTCCAATACGTTGTCCATAACGGTAATGCCACTCTTTTTCACCCATGCTTTGACAATGTTCATCAATCGGCCGCTGTTTGTCAAATTCAGTTGTTCTGGATCCGCAGAAATTTCTTGCCAGGCTGTTTCCGGGTTTTGGGTATCTTCCAAGAGTTGAACTTGAAAGAATATACCATCAACGTATTCACTGACATTTAACGATTCGCCCAACGCGATTAACTCCTGTTCCGACAGCATTCGTTGAGAATCGATGATTCCCCGCGCAGCGTTGTACTTCGCTCCGTGCAGACTCGCCATCACCTCTTCCTCCGATTGGAAGATTTGCTGATTAATTGTGGCAAGATCGTCGTCGATTTGATCTTGCGGTAAACTTTCCACAAATTGTTTAGCACCTTCCAAATCAAATCTACTCCATTCGTTAGTCAAGTCATACGCAGTCTGTTGTTGAGTTTCAGCGTCAAGTTCAACGAACAAGGATTGTGCTTTCTCGGAGTCTATGCTGACCAGCCTGCTTAGCACAATTCCAACAAATTGTCTTCCCAAGAAATTACTCGTCTCATCTAGTGTGAGACTTACAGCTTCTTCGAACAGCCCAACTAGTCGTTGTTCACTTGCATTACTACAAATGTGATAGATCGCTAAGTATCGATCAAATGAAGTCTGGTAAATGTCTAGAATGTCAGATAAACTACCTACTTCTTGAACTTTGTCCATCGGGTTAGTCGTACCAAATGTAGACTCTCGCTCAGTAGGGATAGGTGTACTCCCAGTATTGCTGGTTACCAAACCTTGTGTATTTTCCGACTTGTTCAATGGTGTTATGAAATACAACACAATCAAAACTGCCGAAGCAAGTACAACACCAACGATTACCGATAGTAAGTTAGGAAAGGGGCGACTGGTAGATTGGTTTGCGGACATAACTCTTTTATCCTCAATAGTGTGAATTTAACGCGTTTAGGTTCTGCTATAAAGTAAGCGGCGACTAATTACTGATTGGTTATAGACCGAAAAGTGGCATAGGAAAGGTCCCCATCTGGTCCATTCCCTCTTCCATCTCCTCAAGGTCTTCTTCTGATATATACTCTTCTTTTAGAGATTCAATTTCGTCTTCGGAAAGAGTAGTGTTCATTGAATTCATCATTACCGCTGTAACCGCGATTTTGGACTTAGCCTCGTCGGAGGGGATCATGTCCAGAGTGTCAAATACTGAGGTATCTGAACCACCAGCAATCATCCCCATCGTCAGCGACGACGTTCCGACATTTGTGTAGTATGTAATTTGTTCGCTCTCTGACAACTCTTTACCGAGCTCAACTGCTTCCTCAATACGACCATTCATTGCTAATGCATTACCAACCCCACTAATTGCTTGCGTCTTGGTTTTACCTTCCCGAACCTTTGGTAAAAACTCCATGGCTTTATCAAGGTTGGAGTACCCCATTATCGACAACACTTGTGCTTCCATTCCTACCGCGTCGTCGCCTTCGCCGACAAGCGGTTGTGCTAAGGCAGTCTCAAATGCTTTATCGGGATCAGAGTAGGCAATGTTAGTCAACATTTGACCAACTAATTGCTCGCCGAACCCTTCAACATTTGGATCCGTGGCAGCCCAATTCAACGCCTCGTCCAGGTCTTCTCGTGCCCATGCCGTAGCAATCGTGCGAGCAGCTTGCATCTTTGAAGATTCATTTCTTACCTCCGCCAGCAAACTTACGGCCTTCTCAAGCCCACTTTCCGACTCCTCATCCGTTTGAAAAGCTAGCGATTGAATAGCAGCTACTCGCGCAGTATCTTGGTACTCTTCCGGAACACGACCTAGCGAACCCAGCACAGTCTCGGCGTCGTTGTGTGCCCAAGTACTAAAAAGCGAAGTAACCAAACGATTCTTGTCGATATCCGATTCAAGGCTGACTATTTGATCTAAAGCCGATAGCGGTTCTGATTGCGCCCAGGTTTGTACTACACTCGTTCCATAGGACGAATAACGTTCTTCTGCATCCAAAGCCACTGCATAATCTAAAGCCTCCGCAGGGTCTATAGAGGCTGCTGTTCGAAGTGCACTGCTCAGTACCGAATATTTCATGTCCTCATCCGGTATCGATTCAATTATTGTGTCAATTATCACGATACCGTCTTTTTTCACCCAAGCTTCGACGACGGTCCTTATACGATGCATGTTGTCGTAATCAAAAAGAGCAGAATCATCAGCTAATTCAAACCAAGCTGCTTCTGGATTGGCTAACTCTTCCTCATAAAAGTCTTCCGCAAAGTGCTGGCGTAAGTAATCTTCACCCGCCCCTCCAAGTCGGTTGGCTAAGTCTTTGAGTTTTTCAGTTGGTAGCGAAGAGTTTGCTTGCATGATCCCATCGACTGCTAAAAATTCCATGACGTATTCGTCAGAATCGATAATAAAAGCGATTGCACCATCCAAGTCTATCTTGGCCCAATCATTAAAAACCAAACTCACGATTGACCATTGTTCGTCTTGACTAAGTTGTTCGAGTTGTGCAGTAGCTGTGACTGGATTGACAGCAACTAAACGCCGAAGCAGAATACTTAAGGTATCGGTTTTCCAATATTCGTTTGTTATATCAAACTGAAAGTCGTTTACTTCATTCAGAAGGGTTACTAGTTGGTTTTCGGTCGATTGTCCGGCTAACTGGTAAATTGCAGAGAAGCGTTCAAACGAACTAGAAAAGTTTGTCAAAATGTCCTCAAATGTTGCTACGTTCGATATGTCAATGCCTGGAACAAATGTGCTAGTTTCAGGTATACCGTTGGCTTCGTTTCCTTCATCAAGTGTGGATTCATCAAAGTCTACAACTTCTGTAGATTCAGCGACTTCCGGAGTTGGCGAAACAGTGGGAGGGGTTTCTTCACGCACTGGAATGACCAAATACACGATCAATAGAACGAACGTAGCAATCCCTACTCCAAACAGTAAAGAGCGAAACTCGAGGAATGAATTAGTTGATTTCATAGGTTTGTTCATCAGACAATCTGCGACAAGTGTGAGCCAAAGGTATTACTATTTTAACATCTGGAACACTTTCGTATCATTCCAGAAAGTCGAAGCTGACTAAAACGTAAATATTTTGTGTACCGGTCTTGATATCGAAGGAATGGAAAATAACAACAATCGATTAGCCAAGGTAATGCACAATCGGTAATCTCTGTGCGTTCGGATAGAAGAAGCTTGTTATCTAGCGTATTTTGATTCACAGATATTAATCGTATCTATATCCATTTCATCAACTAACACTTGTGTTCGCACAACCTTTGAAACCAAAAATCTGCGAGTTTTCCCACTACTTGATCATGACCAGAGTAGATTACACTAGAGTTTTCGGCAATCGAAGTCTTGTGAATTGCATAGTTGGAAAATATGTTTGCGGTGAAGTTCTAGAACCCAAATAAAGGCATAGGGAATGAATCTAATCGGTCTTCCCTTTCTTCTAAATCTTTCAGATCTTCTTCCGTGAGGTATCCCTTTAAAGTTTCGATTTCTTCATCAGAATATTTCTTAGAAAAGCTATTCCTGAGAATGGCCGACGACGCAGTTTTTGACCTAGCAGTTTCCGATGGTAATAGATCAAGTGTATCAAAAATCGACGTATTAGAGTCAGATCTCATACCTCCTAAAGTGACCGCGGTTGTACCAACTGCTGTATAGTAAGAGTCATGCCGTTCTACAGGCAAATCATTTGCGAGTTCTATCGATTCAGATAACCGTCCTTCTCGCGCTAACGCACTACCAACACTTACGTAGGCTCGTTCCTTAGTCTTTCCTTCCCGTACTTTTGGGAGCAACTTCAGCGCGGCTTCAACATCCCTCATACTAATCCACTCCAAAACGGAAGCTTCGGTACCAACTGAATTCTCACCAATTAGTGGTTGATTACGCGCGATCTCAAACGCTCCTTCTGGATCTGATTCTGCAATTCTACCCAAGGTCATTGCACTAAGCATGGGACGGATTGATTCGGTCGCTGGTTCATTCAACACCCAATCGATTGCTGCTTTAGGATCTGAATCCACCCAATCCTCAGCAATGTCATATGCAGCGTCTTGTTTCATTTCGTCGCTCTCAATTTCAGCAAAAATCGCTAAAGCAACTTCCAATTCATTTTCTTTCATTAAAGACTCAATCGCCTCACTTCGGGCACTATCCCTGACACCTTCTGGAAAACGGTGTATTTCTTCAATCATACTGTCCAAATCATCTTCGGCCATATTTCGAAACACTGCATCCAATAAACTTTGTTTTTGCATATCTCCATCCAAAGCTGATATTCGGTCCACGGCGGCAGAGGGATTGGATTTAGACCAGACATCGACGATTGAAAATAAATCATAGTTGAAGCCAAGTCTTCCGCCTTTGTTAACCACTGCGTAATCGAATGCCGCGTCTGGATCGGTCTTAGCGTGAATTTCAAGAACTCGAGTTACTATTGGTTGTTTCATACCCTCATCTGGAAGCTTTTCTAATACGTTATCCAAAACATATAAACCACTCTTCCTTGTCCACGCTTCGACAATTCTTAACAATCGCGAGTAATTATCTGTACCAAGTAACTCTGGATCGGTTGAAATCTCCTGCCACGCAGCTTCAGGATTTTGTTTATCTTCGTAGAACTGCATACGGGTAAGCACATCCTCGACATATTCAGAGACTTCTAAAGTTTCACCTAAAGTGATTAACTCATTCGTCGATAACATTCTTTGCGCGTCAATCACTCCGCGCGCAGCACTGTATCTTGGTGTATCGCTCAAACCAGCTACAAAACTCTCTGCTCCTTCCGAATCGAAAGTAGCCCATTCATTCGCGATGTAATAGGCAACTTGGCTTTGTGTGGCTTCGTCAAGCTCTGCAAACAACACTTGAGTCCGATCTGAGTTCGATTGAACCAATCGATATAGGATGACTCCCGCAAAATGCTGTCCCCAAAATTCCGTCGATTCGTCAGTAGTTAACTCAACTGCTTGTTTTAAGAATTCTTCAAGTTCGAGTTCGTTTGCGGGTCCACAGAGGTGGTATATTGCCAAATAGCGATCAAATGAAGTCGCATAGAGTTCCAATATGTCAGACAACGAACCGATTTCTTGTAAACTGTCCACCGGATTTTGGGTGGTTTTGGCAGAGTCAGGATTCCGAGACACAGATTTCGTAGAATTTTCGGCAGTGATGGAGTCCGCTTGAGTTGCTGACTTGTTTAACGGAGAAAAGAAGTAAACCACACTAAGAACTAGTGTAGCAAGTACTACCCCGAAGATTACTGAGAATAAGTCCGGAATTACACGAGATGTAGATTGTTTTGTGTTCATCGGTCGGTTCCTGTCAGTTGATTTGTTGTTTTCTGGTGCTTAACTCAGAATCCTATCTGGCTGAATCTCATTATTACAAGCCGAAGAATGGCATCAGGAGGGATTCAAATTGATCCCTACTTTCCTCCAATTCTTCAAGATCCTCCTCAGACATATACTCTTTCAAAGCTTCGACTTCTTCATCGGAAAGCGTCTTGTTGAATGAATTGAACGCGATTACCGATAACGCAATCCGTGATCGCGCGTCGTCAGATGGAATCTTTTCAATAGTATCAAAGACGGAGAAATCAGAGCTTTCCCCTATCATTCCCATGGCGAGCGAGGAAGAACCAATCGTCGTATAGAACTGCACCTTATCTTCCTCTGGTAAGTCTTGACCTAGAGCTATAGCTTCTTCGATACGACCATTTATGGCTAAGGACCTTCCAACCACGTTAATCGCTTGAGTTTTCGTCTTTCCTGCTCTAACTTTGGGCAACAGTTCAAGTGCTTTTTCAGCATTGGAAGAGCCAATGTTCACTAATACTTGTGCTTCTAATCCTACTGCTTCCTCACCTTCTCCGACTAAAGGCTGCGCAAGGGCGATCTCGAATGCTTTATCAGGATCGGTATCAGCTATACTAGACAACACTTGCTGTAACAATTGATCTCTTAGTGATTCCACTGCTGGGTTGGTCATTACCCAAGCAAGAGTTGCTTCTAGATCATCTCGTACCCATTGACGAACGACTCGACGAGCAGCTTGACTCTTCTCTTCTTCGGAGTGAATCTCGCCTACTAAATCGACGGCCTTTTCAATCGACTGGTAACTCAATGTTGAAATCGCGGACCCCCTAGCAATATCGTGATACTCTACTGGAACTTCATCTAACGAACCAAGCAGATCCTCAACGTTTCTGGCAGCCCACGTGCCAAATACAGTCTTGGCTAAGCTTTGACGATCGTAAGTTTCGTCAAGATTAAGTACTCGTTCTAGTGCAGACATAGGATCTGAATACACCCATTCTGATACGACATTTCGAGCGTACGAACCATAGTCGACTTGTGCGTCAAGCGCTAACGCATAATCAAGTGCTTCATTTGGTTCTGTTCTGGCAACCATACGTAGCCCATTCATTAGGACTGTATGTTCAAGATTTTTATCCGTGATTGTTTCAGCGATGCTGTCAAGAACAGAAATCCCATCCTTTTCAATCCACGCATTTACGATAGTCCTTATGCGGTTCATATTGTTGTGATTCAGTCGAGAAGTATCGGCGACTAGTTCGTACCAAGCTCCCTCCGGATTTTCCAATTCATCCGCATACAACTCTTCTTGGTAATACGATCTCATATACATGTCTCCGACATCTCCAAGACGGTTAGCTAAGTCTTTCAATTCATCAGTCGGCAGTGTCGAATAAGCTCCCATAATTCCATAGACTGCTTGATACTTTTTTGTATAGTCGCCAAGCTCATTCTTATTAACCCAATTCACAACACCATCTAAGTCGTTCTTGGCCCAATCGTTAAAAAACCAGTATGCTAGGCGTTCCCAAGCATATCGTTCGACATTGTCAAGATATGCGGTGGCTGATTCCGGATTTAGGACTACTAATCGTCTTAGGAAAATGCTCAAAGCATTTTCTATCCAGTATTCAGTCTCAATGTCGACGTTGTAATCGACGACTTCGTTAATGAGTTTTACAAGTTGACTTTCATTAGCTTGGCTAGCTATATGGTATAACGCGAAGTATCGTTCGAAAGTACTGGATAAATTTGTCAATACATCATTAAAGGTTTGAACATCGGATAAATCAACACTGAGACTCAGCGGTTCAATGTCAATTTGAGATTGGAGACTGTCAGTCGTGTCAGTAGAAGATTGTGTAAGATGCCTGCTATCTTCTAGTTCTCGAGAGGATTCTGGTTGTGTTTTCTTGGTTTGTTCATGTTCTTCGCTAAGTGGAATGAAAAAGTAAACGATTACCAAAGCAATGATTGCAATGCCTACACCCAACAGAACTGAAGGAAGTCGTGGTCTAAACTGAGATGCGTTTTTAGAGTTGTTCATCGGATAGTCAAAGATTGGTTAAAACCAGTGTTTTACTTATTCTACTATATGCAAATGATCGCTGCAGCTAAAGGTTTGAACATCTAGGCAAAAAGTGTCTGGAATAACACCGAAATCCTAACGAAGTTTATAATTTTTCGTGAATTTATTGGAATTTATCATGGATAATACGATTACCTTTTACACACACCCCATGTCGCGCGGTCGCATTGCCCGTTGGATGCTTGAAGAACTCGGTGTGGACTATTCAACTGAAATCGTCGAGTACGGACCCCCGATGAAGAGTGAAGACTACCTCGCAATCAACCCTATGGGTAAAATTCCGGCGTTAACCTGTGGTAACGAAGTTGTCACCGAAGTAGCTGCTATTTGTGCTTTTCTAGCTGATCGCTTCCCAGAAAAAGGACTGCTTGCTGAGCCGGGAAACCGCGGTTCCTACTATCGTTGGTTGTTTTTCGGTGCTGGACCAATCGAACACGCAGTTACTAATCACGCTTTGGGCTTTGAAGTACCTAAAGAAAAACAACCGATGATCGGTTATGGTAAATTAGAACGAGTTCTTAATACACTGGAAGCAAAACTTAATGCCGATGAGTTTATCGCTGGTAACCAATTTAGTGCTGCCGACGTTTATGTTGGTTCGCATCTAATCTGGGGGTTGCAGTTTAAGACTGTGGACGAACGTCCGGCTTTTGTAGACTATATTTCGCGTCTAAAAGAACGACCAGCCTACCAACGCGCGAAAGAAATCGACGATCGACTAATGCCAAAGAAAGACAACTAATCTTCGTAATAAATGAATATATTTAGTTGTATCTTTTAATCCTAAGTCGCAAGTTACCTCGGTAAATAAACACTATCGGGAGGGGTGGCTGAGTGGTCGAAAGCACTGGTTTTGAAAACCAGCGAGGTTTTATCGCCTCCCGGGGTTCGAATCCCCGCCCCTCCGCCATTGTGAACCTCTCTTCACTATGAAAATTAGTTTGCTTGTTCAAGGTGCGCCCTATTCCACGGATGCATGCATTCATGCACTCCGTTTCGCACAAGCGACACTAGGGCAAAATCACCAGATTCAAACTGTATTTTTTTATAAAGACGCGGTGTCGATCGTAAATCCAACCTTCAAAGTACCTAAGGATGAACTCAACATTCAAGATGAATGGAAACAGTTTGCTTTAAAACATCGTGTGGAATTAAATGTTTGTGTTGGAGCTTCCCATCGCCGTGGTGTGCATCAGGACTTTGATGGTATCCAGGATGTTGATCCATTCGTTGTGATAGGACTCGGAGTCTTTGTTGAACAAATGAGTCTTTCAGACCGTATAGTGGTGTTTCTCTAATGAGGTCCGTCACTTACGTCATAACAAAACCCCCAGGTGCCATTGCAAATGAAACAATTGATATGATTCTTGTGAGTGGTGTGATGGAACAACCAACTACGGTGTTGTTCTTACAAGATGGAGTGTACCAATTGTTACAGGGTGATTCGAAATACCGGGATACGGCGACGAAATGGTCGACGCTTCAATCCTTCGATATCGAAAATGTGTTTGTTGATCAGCAAAGCCTCATTGATCGTCAAATAGACTTGGGAAAACTTCCGTCCTTTGTCAGTGTCGTCGACCGTACCCAGTTTCGTCAATTACTATTGAATAATGATTTGATCGTGAACGACTGATGCTTCACATTGTCTACAGCAAGACTGGTTTAGAACTCTGTTTAGAGGTTTTGAATCCAACAGATTGCGTACTCTTCGTTGGAAACGGTGTTTATCAAGCACAAGAACTGAACTGTTCTAACAGTTATGCCTTAGCATCCGATGTTGAAGAACGAGGTATCGAAATACCGACAAATATTCGTTTAGTTTCCTTTGAAGATTGGGTTGACCTAATTGTGGATACTTCCAAATCGGCAACCTGGAAATGATCGAAGTTGACGACGAGGGATTTTTAGCAGATCCGCGAAGTTGGACGATTGACTATGCGAAGTCAGTCGCAGCCGAGCTCAACGTGAACCTAACCGACGAGCATTGGCTTATCATTCATGCGGTGCGAGACTTTTACACCAAAACTGGTATGAGTCCAAGTATGCGCCCGTTGATGAAAATTGTCCAAACAAAAGCTCCAAATCTTGCTAATTCAATCAAACTGAGTGAACTCTTTACTAATCAAACTACTCGCGTAATCGCCCAAATCAGTGGTCTACCCAAGCCAACCGATTGCATTTAGTTAAGTATTTGGTGCTTTGTGTCGAAATTAAGTTTTGCTTAGTGTAAATTCTTTTTGCAGTGCTAGCTACTTGCAATAACTTCTCGGACCGTTTTACCCTTCCATGCCATCATTTAGAATCAACAGAACGTTGTGACTGATCATTTCACCTGTTTGTTAATTCATTGATCTCGTCAACGATTGATGTTAAATCTGAGTTCGATAATCCCCAAATCGACGCAGCGATACCATCGATTTCAGCCTTTACCGCGGAAGAATATGCTGGTGCTTCTTGATGAAGTCTTTCTGAAAGCAACGTAATCTCTGCGTGATCAGAGATTTCATCATTGAATTGTGGAAAGCGAATCGATTGCAATACACTTGGTTGACCAAAACTTTTACCAGTAGAAGATCTCATGTGCAACAGTCTTGCAGGGGAAGAATTACCTAAAGCCGCCAAGTAATAACCTTCATCCTCGCTGTCGACATCACAAAAACTCACACAATGTTGGGTGAGGGGAACTTTCATTCCAAAAATAGGTTGTTCTTTGGGCATAGAGACAGCCATAGTTAGGTCTGGAACGAATTGACGGCATAGGACTTTAATCTTCGCCAATGAATACGGACCGACGTTATACATCGAGTAGAATGGATCGGTCTGCTCAAAGTACTTCTGATATCCAGCCCGCGCACGCAACGTACCTCGCTCACGACCATTTTTGTCTCCTTCAAAAAGTTTTAAGTACGCGTATGCTTTAGGGTAGCGTTGTCGCATTACAGACTCTGGGATACCAGTTCGTGATTTCGGGTCTTGAACAAGGAGTACGGCAACCGAGGGACTTGCCAAATATTTTTTAATGTCTCGACTCCGAACAAGTGGATATACCAAATCGGGTTCGATTTCTTTCGTCACCGAATCTACATGGACCTTCCCTTCGTCGTGAAGATTTCGAACAAGTAGGTTTCCGTTAGGTGTTTGAGAAAGTATTTCAACCCAATAAACACTTATCAGTCCCATCGTATTGACACCTACCTTAAATGAATACTGTGACGATCCTTGTAACTTCAGTAATCCACTAAGTGAAGCTTGACTAGCCGTCAACCACGGAGAGGTCAAATCACTGCGATCAACTGGATGGACTTTTCGAGTTGCATGCGTAAACTTGGATTTGATCTCATCGTAGTCAAACGTTTCCGGAATCTTCTTCGGGTTGCCGAACCACTCCACACAAGTGATAGGCCAACTGTGTGGAGTGCGTGAACGCGTACAAATCAACACTGCAGTCTCATTAGCAACGCCATCAAACACAGTCTTTCGACTGAAATCGTGAACTACGTCTACCTTGATATAGTTTGTTTGATTGTCGCCTAGGGTGTACATGAAACGTCTGAAACCACTACCTGCATGCTTACTTTTGAAAACACTATTGGTAATGACGAAGCCTAACCGACCACCGTTCTCCAAGTACTGATCGAGGCAAAAGTAGGTGAACAACATCGAAAGGTCTTTCTTACTCCCACCTAATCGATGCTGACCGTGTCTGAGGTTGAAGAGACCATAGTTAACCCACAGAGATGTGGTAGCCGAACGATAGTCTTTAGGAAGGTGTTCCCAATTCACCCAAGGTGGATTACCAATAACATAGTCCACTTTTCCAACAAACAATGGCGCAAACGCATTCTTGATTATTCTTGCCCAAATACCGTTTTTGTTTTCTTCATTCAAACTCACTAACTTGTTGTAGAGAGTCTCGTGTGCATGTCTATTAATTGTGGACAAGTTTCCTTCGTCACAATAGTCCAGAAATTCATCAACCGGATACTCATTTTGTACACAATGTTCGAGGGAGTGAGAGTATTTGGTCAAATCTCTAGCGGTGTGTGTTACTTCTTCAGGAATCGTGAATGTTCCAACAGCAGTCAGAACTTGTTCATGTGGCAACTCGTCTGAAAGATCACCTCGACTTAGTAGTGAATCACAAAGATGTACCGGAAGATCAACCTCAGCTAAATCGGAAATTAAATCTCGAATTGCGATGAGATAATTTGTACGTGCAGCCATTACAGCGAGTGGATTCAAGTCAAACCCGATAATGTTTTCAAGGATTTTTCTCACTAAGACTCTTTCGTCGAATCCGCAGGTCGTTCGATTGTTCGAAAACCACTGGCGTACTTTCGCAATTGCGAGAACGAGAAATGTCCCAGACCCGCAGGCAGGATCAAGCAATCGTGTATTTGGGTCGCCGGAGTACCCGATCTCCGAAAACACTAGTTCTGCTACCCAATCTGGTGTGTAGTATTCACCTAGATCATGACGTATAGTCCGTGGTACCAATTCTTGATAAAGTTGTTTAAGGAGATCTCTAGACTCCTGTGGTTCTACACTAAGCGTATAAGGATCGAATTGGTTGAGTGTGGTTGTTATCTTACGAAAACCCTCATCACATTGTTCATCCCAAACATCCAAATACCAAGAGAATAAGTCACCTTCCAAAAAATTGCGGATACCAATTTGTGCCCATATTCCTCCACGTTCGATTTCAGACAATACGGTCCGGCAACGGTTCGACGATTCAGATCTCAAGATCTGTTGAATTGGTGAAGTCATCCAATCACTCATCGCCACCAAAATCTGAGCCGACAACAATTTCATGAATACTGAGTAGTACGTATGAATTGCAAAGAGCAACCGCCGCGCATCGCAATTCTTTAATTGAAATGAGTCAGCTAATCCCTTGATTTTGTGCTGCGTAATGTCAAATCCACACACCTCACCGAACATAGTTTCCCATTGCCTGAACATTACTTCTGCTTTATTCTTCTTCGCCGACGAGATAAGTTCGTAAAACACTTTTACACATTTTTTTGCACTAGAACTTGAAGCAGCAAAATGTCGAGCAAGATTAGAAGGAGTAAAGGATAAACCTCGAGCTCCAATTGAAACCAGTGCTCGCAATAGTCTCTCTAAAGAACGATGGTTTACTTCCTGAGGAGACTCTTCCAAAAACTTTTTTCCGTCGTGTTGAATGTATAAGATGTGTCGCCCATCCAATCCTACTCCCAACATACGCGTGAGTTGAACATTCTCCTCAGCATTTAATGAGTTGAATCGATCCTTAATTTGGCTTCTAACCTCTCGCGCTCCTGCAGAATTTTTACGGTTAGTTAGTTTCTTATTTCCTTGTGGATTCTTGAATTCAATTATCAGGTGTCCATATTTTGAATCTATCCGACCCTGACCCGCTCGGTATTCATGCCTTCCCCCAGTTAGTTTGATACCCAACTTTGTAATAAAGTCCTTAATTGAAATCGAACAAGCAATGCGAATGTCTTCTTCTGACTGAGCTCCTTCGGCTTCATTAGAAACACACTCAGCCATCTCAACTGAATGCTGAAGGATGATTTTCTCTAGATTTTTACTCATTGTTATCCAATGATTACTTCTCTGTGTAACAGGACCTTGGTGGAATACTTCGGCTTAACTGAACTCACAATTTACAACTCGTTGTGAACAATGCAAACTAGATCGATCCTTCACTATTGTTCAAATACCAGACGTTTTCGACCTCGGGTATAGGGTAACAGTGCTTTCGGTATCAATACTCCTCCCTTTCCATCTTGGTAATTTTCCAAAATTGCTAACAAAGTACGACCGATTGCTAATCCCGAACCATTCAATGTATGTACTAGTTCTGGCCGAGATTCCGCTGTCTCGCGAAATCGTGCTTGGGCACGCCGGGCTTGAAAGTCCAAAAAATTACTAATCGACGACACCTCTCGATAACGATTAAAACCCGGTAACCACACCTCAAGATCAATCGTCTTTGCTGCCGCAAAACCTAAATCACCACCACATAAAGAAACGGCACGATAAGGTAGTTCTAAACGTTGCAAGATCGTTTCTGCATTCGCAACAATCTCGTCGAGAGCTTGCCAAGACTTATTGGGGTGAGTGATTTGTACAAGTTCAACCTTTTCAAATTGATGTAATCGGATTAACCCCCGAGTGTCCTTTCCGTGACTCCCAGATTCTCGTCGAAAACAAGGTGTGTGACTCACAAATTTTAACGGTAACTCAGCTCCCTCTAAGATTTGTTCTCGAACAATATTGGTGACTGGTACTTCTGCGGTAGGAATTAAAAATCGGTCAATTTCGCCTCGCACAAAGAACACGTCGTCCTCGAATTTTGGTAACTGACCAGTTGCCGTCATGGTTTCACGATTCACGATATAGGGAACATAGACTTCTTCATAGCCATGTTCCTCAGTATGAACATCTAACATGAACTGAATCAAACTTCGATGTAATTGCACTAATGGTCCCCACATTACCGAAAACCGACTTCCGGACAAACGGGCAGAAGCTTCAAAATCTAACGCTGTACCTGCAACTTGCACGTGATCTTCAGCTGGAAAGTCAAATTCTGGCGGTTCCCCCCACTTGTAAAGAACCGGATTGTCTTCATCCGTTTCACCAGCCGGTACCGATTCGTCCGGAATATTAGGAATGTGCAACATGAAATCGTTTAATTCACTATGTACTTGCTGAAATTCATGTCGAACAGAATCAAGTTTAGTACCGAGATCACCCAGAGATTCAACTAAGGGTTGGATATCTTCGCCAGCTTGTTTGGCACGACCAATATCCTTCGATGCAACATTACGTTCGTGCTGCAGCCGTTCCATCTCTATCTGTAAGTCTGATCGAGATTTTTCTAAATCTCGATATTTGTCAAGTTCGAGTTCAAACCCACGTACTGCTAATGCTGCAGCAATCCCTTCGGGGTTCTGACGAAATTTTCTTGGATCGAGCATAAAAGTACTAGTGAACGGTTATGGTCAAAAATTGAGTTATGTTACGGTTGTGACAATTAGAAGTTTATTCTTTTGTACGACGATTACTCGTTATTTCTTTCAAACGTTGTAGCCGCTCCGCAATACGAGATTCTAATCCTCTGTCGCTTGGTTGATAAAACAATTCGTCCTTCATCTCATCTGGAAAATATCGCTCATCCGAAACAAATGCATCCGGTTCGTTGTGTGCATATTTGTAGTCTTTACCGTAATCGAGTGACTTCATTAACGGAGTTGGTGCATTTCTGAACCTTAATGGGACTGGCCAAGAAGGATGTGATTGCACGAATTCTGATGCTGTTTTAGCCGCGCGATAAACTGCATTACTCTTTGGTGCACAGGCTAAGTAAACGACCGCGCATGCTAAAGCTAACTCTCCTTCGGGTGAACCTAGACGAGCATATGTATCCCAAGCATCCCGTGCAATAGTCAGTGCTCTAGGATCCGCTGTCCCTATATCTTCAGTTGCAAACCGTAGTAATCGGCGTGCGATGTAGAGTGGATCACAACCTCCATCAATCATGCGGGTAAACCAATAAATTGCCGCATCTGGATCACTACCACGTAGTGTTTTGTGCAATACGGAGATCTGATCGTAAAACTCGTCTCCACCTTTATCAAACTGACGATACATGTTACCACTTGCTTGCTGAATATCCTCGAGTTCAATTTGATTTCCGGTAGCGAATTGCTCTGCTAGTTCTAAGAGATTTAACGCGCGTCGGGCATCTCCATCAGCGAACTGACAGACCGTATTTACACAATCGACAGACAAAGTTATCCCGTCATATTCATCCTCTAAGGCTCTTGAAATCACGTTTGCTAGTGCTGTATCGGAGAGTCTTTTCAGGACAAAAACTCGCGTACGTGACAATAAAGGTGAAATGACTTCAAAGGACGGATTTTCAGTTGTCGCACCGATAAACGTTATAGTTCCATCTTCCACATGAGGTAAAAAAGCATCTTGTTGTGCTTTATTGAACCGATGAACCTCATCGACAAACACCACGGTCCTGATATCTAGTCTTTGTTTTGCATCGTCGATTGCTTTCCTCACATCTCGTACACCTGCTAACACCGCAGACATTTCGATCATATTTGCATGGGCATTCTCAACGAGAATTCGTGCTAGAGTAGTTTTTCCTGACCCCGGTGGTCCCCACAATATCATCGAACAAACGTCTCGATGCTCAAGCAGGCGGCGGATTGGCTTACCGATACCAAGAAGATGTTCTTGACCGAAAATTTCCTCTAACTGTTTTGGTCGGACTCGAACCGCTAAGGGAGCGGGATTTAACGAGCCAGTAACACTACTGGTTTGTTTCATCTTCATCCGAATTCAGCCGAAGAACTTCGGTATCGGACGGTATATCGACAACAAATACATCATCCTCGATTGGCTCATTGATCTCAATAGCCGAAAAATTAAACTCGGTTACATTCGCAAATGAATCTTTCACTTCGATCGCTTCTAGTCGATGTTTATCAAAAAACAACCGCACATGCTTAAACATAGCGTTGGTCTGAATCGGAATTAATGTGAATCTCGAACCTGAACCTGACTCAGATTCAAGATAAGAAACCTCGTAGTCAGCCAAGACCGTTTCGTCCTGTTCTATGATGAGCTTGGCAATCGGTAACTGAAAGTTTTTATCGAGTGAAGAGTAACTCACCTGTTTTAAATCCGGCTCATACACCATCAACTCGTCGTCTTCCAACACAACATATTGCTCAAACGGTTGAGTGACGGTCCAGGAGAATCTTTGAGGTTGGCGTGTGAACGCAATCTTTCCTTGTAATACGTTCTCACTAGGTCCAAGATCTGGAACTAGTCGTTGGGAGAAATTCGCTTGAAAAGTCTCAATCGCTTCCAACTTCTTCAATAACAACTTGGAATCGTCGTGATCTTCAGTTGTTTGTGCTAAGCCAATTCCACTAAAAGATAAACCAAAAACGAATATAAGAAGTAAATTGAATTTAAACGCTCGCGACCAATACACGCCGGTTCCCTTGGGTATCAGTTTCAGAGACAATACCACTGTCCTCCATGGCTTCGACCATTCTTGCTGCTCGATTGTAACCCACTCGGAGCTTTCGTTGAACCGACGAGATCGAAACCTTTTGTTTTTCGACTACAAAGCTTACTGCTTCGTTATACAAATCATCGATTTCATTTGACTCATCAGAGAACACCGAACCTGGTGTTGCCTCAACAGTACCAGCTGTTACGTCCTGTATGTATTCGGGGTGTTGAATTTTCCTCCAACCATCGGTGATATTCTTTACATCTGAATCCGACACAAAAGCACCATGTACTCGTATGGGTACACCACTACCCGTCGGTAAGTACAACATATCGCCGTGCCCCAATAATTGCTCTGCCCCCCCTTGATCCAAGATCGTACGGGAGTCTATTTGACTAGATACTTGAAAACTTATCCTAGATGGAACGTTGGCTTTAATTAAACCGGTAATCACATCAACTGACGGTCTTTGTGTAGCAAGTACTAAATGAATACCAGCGGCACGCGCTTTTTGTGCGAGGCGCGCAATGAGTTGCTCGACTTTCTTTCCGACGATCATCATCATATCGGCAAATTCATCAACAATCACAACAATTAAAGGTAATGGTTTTAAAGGTTCAGGTTGATCAAGGCTGTCAAATGGTCGTAACGGATCTGGTATCGTTTTACCCTGTGACTCTGCTAAACTTATCTTTGAGTTGAAAGTCGTAAGATTTCGTACTCCTAACGCCGCCATGAGTTGATATCGACGTTCCATTTCGGCGATGCACCACTTGAGCGAATGCGATGCTTCTTGCATGTCAGTTACAACTGGAGTCAGTAAGTGTGGTATTCCTTCATAGGTAGATAACTCCAACATTTTTGGATCAATCAAAATCAACCGTACTTGTTCGGGAGTTGCATTAAGCAGCAGACTGACTAACATAGCATTAATACAAACTGATTTTCCCGAACCAGTCGTACCGGCAACTAAAAGGTGTGGCATGCGTTCTATATCGGCAAAAATTGGACTTCCTGCAACATCCTTTCCTAAAACTAAAGTAAGAGGAGATCGTCTGGTTTGATTTACACTCGATTCAAGTACTTGTTTCAAATAGACGGTCGAACGATCATCATTCGGAATTTCAATACCAATGACTGATTTTCCGGGAATGATCTCTACTACACGAACACTTGTGACTGCAAGTGCACGTGCTAAATCCTTGACTAAATTGGAAACTTTACTTACTTTAATACCGGGTGCGAGTTGCAATTCAAATCGTGTAACCACAGGACCCGACGTAATTGACACAACTTCGGCTTCAACACCGAAATCAGCGAGTTTCGTTGCTAATTCTTCTGAAATCCTATTGATTGAATCCATCGAACGTTCCGACACGACTTGCTTGTGATCGCCCTGTAGCAGTTTCAAGGAAGGTAATTTGGACTTTTGAACACTTGATGCTGTTACTTTAGTCCGCGTAGTATTACTAACCACCGGTGCAACACGAGTTTTAGGAGTTTTACTTCTTGAGGCACGGCGCTCACGTTTCTGCTTCCGTGCTGACTTTCTTGGTTTGGTAGTCGTAGATTTGGATTTTGGTTGTGGATTGATTTCCTGGATTTCTGCTTTCGGTTTCTTTTCCGGAGATTTCGTCACATACTTCTTTACGATCGCAAAACTAGCCATGCTCAAACTGCGTACACCCACTCCCATATATTCAACAACCCTAATCCAAGAAAACCTTAAGGCTAAACACAGTCCTACAAACAGGGAAAATATCGAAAACAGCGCCAATACAGATGTTCCTAGCTGCGGTTGTAGAAATAAGACTAATTGCATGCCAACAATACCACCATAGTGTTGGAGATCAATGACCGAACCGCCATACCACAATGCAAACAACACACATAGTGAGCAAAGTGCAAGAGCAAAACCAAGAAAAGAAATCGGTCCAAACCACCATGGTGGTTGGCGAGTACTACTCAACACAGCCACTACTTTGAAGATGAGTAGTCCAGGGATCAAAAACACGACGTCACCAAGGTAACGGATCAAAAAGTCAACCGTTACAGCCCCCATGCGGCCGAGCATATTGCTCACTTCGCCTAAACTAGAAGCGTGCGACCAAGCAGAATCCGTCGGAGAGTATGAAACACGGATCAAAAATACGAAAAGTGCAATCAAACACAGCAGGACAGTATTACGTGTTCTCGCACTCAGTGCGAACTGTAGGAATTTCATGCTTTGGGCGTCCTTCCCTTCCATCCTTCCTTGGATCAGGTAAGCATTAAAACATTATTTTAACTTTTTCTGTGAGTTTTTGAAACCTTTTTATTTGAACAAAATCACAAATGGCCAGTAGGACTACTATTCGGTCGGATCTTTGGGTCTCATCAATAGGTTGTAGGTGATCATCAAAAGAACAGCCGGAATCGCGAAACTAATCATGATCCTGAACACCTCAAAATACCAATGTTGGTGCAAAAATGCTTCTATATCAGAAAATGTGACTTTAGCTTGCGACAACACCACCAATAACCCGAATCCTATGAATAGGAATACGTGATACAGTAGGTAGTATATAGGGGAGAGTAATTCCGAAATAATGAAACTTCGGGTCCAGTTTCTCTTCATTTCGTGAAATCAAGCTGGTTGTAAAAGATTTCAGTGTATGAAAGTACTTCAACTATAGATCAGGACACATCCAATAAGAAAAACCGAGTGTGAAAATTAGTTGTTTCTTCGTTTCATACAAACGGCGACGTCTAAAAACCGGTGCAGTGAAGATAACTGACTATTGGTTCGGATCCTCAGCTCGTTCACTTTCAACTTCTAGTCGAGATAACTCCCTGTCAATCCATAAAACGCTAGTGTTATGACTGCGATTTTTGAAAACGTTCGGTATAGCATCACGTAATAATTTCTGATGCTGAGTTGTTGCTTGTTCTCCATGTGCCATAATCGCTTCGACTACCTCAATCGTGCCGGCACCCCATTTGCTCTTCGTGTTTTCAAGAATTTCAACTAAGGCGGTTAAACCTTTCTCAGATTGAAATTTAGCTAAACTGTTCGCTGCTATGCCCAGAGTATACATGTCAGTATCCCGGCTAGTTAATACCCGAATCCTATAAGCTTCGTCTTTAGGATTGTTAAATTTCCCTACATATAATGCAGCGAGCAGTGGAATATGATTTTCTTCCTCTTTGTCTGGTAGTGTTTTTTTACCCTCCAGCGTGTTCCAAATAATGTCGTAGACTTTCGTATTTTTTGGGTAGAGATATGCAAATGTATGTTGCAGACCAGCCCACGCAGGTCTACCACCATCGCATGGAAAACCGTTTGCCAATTGTGTTAAAGTGACACTGTAATCTATATCTGGTACTACACCGCCTGCTTTGATCAATTCTGTATCCCATATATCTATTAATATATCGTAGAGTTGGGGAATGTCTTGCAATCGGCGATCAAGCGTAATTGTTCTATTCGAGATGATGTGACCGACGTTCGTACCGACGTGAGATCTAATTGCAGATAGGACACAATGTTGAATCTCAGGATCTTCGTGCTGTAGTCCTGCAATAATAAGTTTGTGGATTGCACCAGTTGGCACCGTTGCATCTTTCATTCCATCTCGATGCAACCAAGAATACAACTGAGGCTCAGTGAGGTCTTCATCGGCTAGCATTTTTTCTAAAGTATTGGTTTCTCCGTAACTAGTAACGGTAATTAAAAGCAATACTATAGCAACAACTAAACTCTTCATATTACTACTCCGTAGGAACAAAATTTTCAGGGTTTTCTACTTCATTTAAGTCTTCGCTAGTGAGTACCCAAAAAGCCCAATGCTGGCAATTCTGTTTAACGATATGAAATTTTTCCCATTCTTCGCCGTATGAAGTTAACACCCAAATAGCATCATCACTGATATTTCGGATGTTGCCCGCTCCCCATACTGTACAAATTTCCTTCTTCCTAACTTTATCAATCATTCCTCCCTTAACGTAGACGACCTCTTTGTCATTGCGCCAAGCATTAATTTTGGCTTTCCAACTCGCCAAGTCAGAGAGCGAAGCGTAAAACCCTCTTACTTTATACTCATCGCTTTTTGGTACAGGAGGATTCCATGTACTTGGATCGGTGATATTGAAGTTCTCTTCTACGGGCGGGTTGATGAACACGTCGTGATGTTCTAACCCAAAAAGATGTTCAACGTCGTCAGCAAAATGCTCTTCAATTAACTCCCAAATGGCTGCACCAAGTTCCTTTTCGGTGTAATCCACTTCACATCTCCCATATAAAAGGATAAGGCCAACCTCTGGAGGTTGAAGAGGCTGTGGTGGTGGAATTGGGGGGTTGACAATGATTGGTGTATCTTCATCCGTATGAACATTTAGATTAAGTGGTAGTATTACCAATACGATGATCAATACAACTAGAGAGGGACGAAGGTATTCACACATTTTGTCAAAAAGTTGATTCATTACCTTGGCTTTTACTTAGGGCAATAGTATCTCACTCCGTCATCGGTATAGTATAAAGGTTTTCCATTAAACCTCCATCTTAAGAAAAGTCGTTTTGTATCACAATGATAGTTCGTGTACACGACGCGACGCAATTACAATTCTGAAGTGACTTAGTTTGGGTATCAACAGGTTCAAAGTTTCCGTTCCATGTAGTTAAAAATATTGCACATTTTCCCGATATTAGAACCACGCGGTTAGTTTAGACCATTGGGGGGTAGTAATCATGGTTCGAAAATTCGAAAAGTTAGATTAAACACAGAAGTATCGAATTGTGAATTCTAGCAAACGGTGAGAACAGTATGAATTCATGATTTGGGCGTCCTTCCCTCTATCCTTCCTTAAATCAGATATGCATAAAAACATTTTTACTTTTACTTAGGTTTTTTAAACCCTTTTAATTTGAATAAAAATCACAAATGACTAGTAGGACTACTATTCGGTCGGATCTTTGGATCTCATCAAGAGGTTGTAGGTGAACATCGAAAGAACAACCGGAATCGCGAAACTAATCATGACCATGAAGATGTCCAAGTACCAATATTGGTGCAAAAGTGCTGGTATATCAGAAATAGTGATTTTGGTTTGCGACAACAGAAAGTCCAGTGGCGTCGCGGCTGTTAGACTTAAATGAAGAATAGTAAACTGGATACCGAGAGATCGCTTCGACAAGACTAATGGTAAGTTTCAAATCTGATTCAGTAACCATTGTTATTGAAAACTTAGGTAGGTCAACAAGTAATTCTGCCGTCAGGCACACAGTTATCTGGACATATTGATTAGTATACGCTAAGTTATTCACAACATCACAAATCAATGCAAACAGAAAAACCACATGGATTGAAATTAACGCCGGAGGAAATGCGGAGTCTAGCTTCGCTAGCGACCGAAATTTTGATTGATCGTATCCATGGTCTAGACCAAGCCAATGCTTGGGACGGCGAATTTCGCAAAGTTCTCGATGATCACCTAGGCGGTCCTCCACCTGAAGATGGCCGTCCAGCTGAAAACGTTCTCACGCAGGTTGTGCAAGAAGTACTTCCGAACGCGGCGCGACTAGACCATCCGCGCTTCTTCGGTTTTATACCTTCATGTCCCACCTGGCCCGGTATTCTCGCCGACTATCTCGCCGCAGGGTTCAATATCAACTCGTGCACATGGCTCGTATCGAGTGGAACCAGCCAGTTAGAACTCACCGTTACCGAATGGATGCGCACTTGGATAGGATATCCTGAAACTGCCGGTGGAATACTCACTAGTGGTGGTTCGACAGCGACGGTGGAAGCGTTTGTTGCTGCCCGAGAAGCTGCCGGACATCCAGATCGCCCCGTAGTCTATATGAGCGACCAAAGCCATGGAGCACAAAAAAAAGCAGCACTAATCGCTGGGGTCAGGCGAGAAAACATTCGCGTAATTCCTACCGATGCGAATTTTCGAATTGACTTGGTACAGCTAAAGACGCAAATTTCAAAGGATCGTGCGAGCGGTCTGCAACCAGTGACCGTGGCTGCTAACGCCGGTACCTCCAGTACCGGCGCTATTGATCCACTAAAGGAACTATACGAGCTGTGCTCTTCAGAGGGGATTTGGTTGCACGTCGATGCAGCTTATGGTGGGTTTGCGCTAGTAACTGAGACTGGGAAAGAACTACTCGGAGGCATCCATGAAGCCGATTCCATCGTTATGGACGCACACAAATGGTTTTTCCAGCCGTACGAAATAGGTGCTTTAATGGTGAAAGACAAAAAGCACTTAGAGAACGCGTTTTTTATCGGCAACGACGTACTGCAGGATACAATTTGGGGGACAAACCACCCTAACTTCGCCGATCGCGGGCAGCAGTTAAGTCGCGCGGCAAGGGCGCTAAAAGTTTGGGTATCAGTGCAGACCTTTGGGATGGCAAAATTCCGCGCCGCTGTTCAAAATGGCTTGGATTTAGCTCGTCGTGCTGCTGATTATGTCAACGCGAACTCTGTACTAGAATTGATCACTCCAGTAACCTTGGGAATTTTGTGTTTTAGAGTCAATCCAATCAACTCTGAATTCGACGAAAGCACCTTGGAAACAATCAATCGGACAGTTCTTGTACGAGTGTTCTGGGACGAGTACATGTTCTTTTCCTCAACTTCGCTCAAAGGTGTTTTCTCATTGCGGTTGTGTATTACTAACCACAACACAAGTTGGGAGGATGTGCGACAGACACTTGACCGAGTTGCCCAACTTGGTCAGGAAGTATTGACTGAAATGTAGTTCCATTCTCGAAAACCTATCTTTACACTCACATTTACACGGTTCCTAACCCGAACTACGACTAAAAATGTGATAACTCCATCATCTTTGCAGTGTGTATCGAACATAATCAATCGATTCGGTAAGTTTAATCGACTGTTCTTCACCACCTGTCTTCAAGCAGTCGGATAAAATTTACTTTTGAATTTAAAGCACTTTCGGAGACTAACAATTAGAAATCTGCTATCTCATATCGGCATATTAGTCGTTTTCACTTTGCTTACTCACTTGCTATATGCCGAAGAACAACCATCGATGCTCGATACTATCGAAGGCAAAGGTGAACCGCCTACCGGCGAAATTCTCGAGTATTTTGAAAAAGCAAAGGGATATTTATCGGTTCCCGAAGGTGAAGGACCATTTGGTTCCGTTATCCTAATCCATGAATGGAATGGCTTAGTGGAACGTGTCAAACAAGTGGCAGATTCCCTCGCAAAAGAAGGTTACATTGCACTTGCTGCTGACCTATATTCCGGTAGAATCGGGACCAATCGAGAGGAAAACATTGCGCTCGTTCGTGAAGTACGCGCCGACGAACAAACCTTAATCGATAATCTTAATGCGGCAGTAAACTATCTCAAATCCCGTACCGATTCCAACGGCACCGTTGCAACCATTGGCTGGTGCTTTGGCGGTGGAGTAGCATTAACTTTTGGGATGGGTGGTGAACAACATGAAGGTACTGCAATTTTTTACGGTCAACTTCTAGATGATCCTGAAAGATTAGCTAGTATTCACCATGAAATCCACGGCACCTTTGCTGGACAAGACCGAAATCCATCCGTCGAACAAGTCGAGAACTTTGTCGAGGCTTTAAGAAAAGCGGGAATCCCAAACGATATTCACGTCTACGATCCCGTACAACATGGATTTTGGCTATATGTAGAACGCGATCTAGAAACTAACCAAGAACCGGCTGAACATGCGTGGGGAAGATTGCAAGACTTTTTACAACGTGTTTTACAGTCCGAGCAGAACGAAGGAAATGAATAACTTTGATGACTGAACAGCAACACTATCAATTGATTGTTTTAGGCTCTGGGCCAGCCGGATACACTGCTGCGCTCTACGCAGCCCGTGCAAACCTTAAGCCGGTGATTGTCACCGGAATAGAAGTAGGGGGACAATTGACCACCACCACCGACGTCGAAAATTGGCCGGGGGATGCTGAAGGTCTGCAGGGACCAGATTTGATGGAACGCATGAAAGAACATGTCACTCGGTACGGAGTTCGTCTCGTTTACGATGTCATAGAAGCTGTCGAATTTGGAGAATCAAAAACATTGATTGGAGAAACAGGGACCTATACTTGCGATGCACTCATCATTGCGACTGGTGCTTCTGCTAAATATCTTGGACTTGACAGTGAAGAACAATACAAGGGTCGAGGTGTCAGTGCTTGCGCTACTTGCGATGGATTTTTTTATCGAGAAAAGGAAGTCGCAGTAATAGGTGGTGGGAATACCGCCGTTGAAGAAGCGTTATATCTAGCCAAGATTGCTTCCCACGTCCATGTCGTACACCGCCGTGATGCTTTGCGTGCCGAAAAAATCTTACAGGACAGGCTCTTTGAACAAGTAGCTAATGATAAAGTGACCATGCATTGGGACCACGTGCTTGGTGAAGTATTAGGCGATTCTGCTGGCGTGACTGGCATAAAAATTCAACATACCAAGTCAAATGGCGTTAGACATCTTGAGTTACCCGGTGTGTTTATCGCGATCGGTCATACTCCGAATACAAGAATATTCGAAAAGAGTCTCGATATGAAAGACGGCTACATTGTCATTCAAAGTGGTCTCAATGGTAGTGCAACAGCAACAAGTAAACCTGGAGTGTTTGCGGCGGGAGATGTCTCCGATCATGTGTACCGACAAGCAGTTACTTCAGCTGGTTTCGGTTGTATGGCGGCTCTTGATGCCGAAAAGTACTTGTCTGCTCTCGAATAAGGTGAAACGATTCGGTATTTTGATAATTCTCCTCAAATCGTGGGTCCAAATGATACGTTTGATGATCCGATTTATCGAGCGAAACACACACCAGTAGCACTGAGTAAAACACTCTCTGTTAAACTCTTTCTAGATGCTTATTCCAAAGGCATCTTTCCGTGGGATAAAGTAGGTAATATCTTTACTTGGTGGTCGCCCTGCCCTCGTGCTATCCTAAATCCAAAAGATTTCCACGTTTCTCGAAGTCTAAAAAAATGGATACGTACGCATCAATTCGACGTTACCATAGATTCTTGCTTTGAGAAAGTTATTCAGCAATGTGCAGCAACTACATTAAAGCGACCGCAAACCTGGATTTCACCCGAGTATATCAATGTCTACAAGCAATTACATAAACTCGGATATGCACATTCCGTTGAGATTTGGATAGACAACAAACTAGCCGGCGGAATATTTGGTTTGGCGTTAGCAAGTATTTTTCATGGCGAGTCTATGTTCTCAGAGAGCAGTAATGCATCGAAAATAGCCATGTTATCTCTCTGTGAAATCATGATCGTCAAACAAATTCATACGCTCGATTGTCAGTTAATGCATTCACACCTTGCGTCCCTCGGGGTAAAAAGTATAGAAAGAGAATGTTTTATTCAATTAGTTAAATTAAATTCTAAATTACAGTTTACAGCCGAAAAGTGGGACATCAGTGAATTTGAACTAGAATTCTCACGGAAAAGTAGCGGTAGTGGTAAAATCTAACTTTCATTGTGTTCAAACAACTGGAGAATGAGTGCCTAAAGAAGAACAGATAGAAATGGATGGAGTCGTAACTCAGACGCTACCCAATACCACGTTTAAAGTCCAACTCGACAATGGGCATGAGATCACAGCCCATATTTCCGGCAAGATGCGGAAGAATTACATTAGGATTTCAACTGGTGATCGAGTGAAAGTTGAGTTAACCCCTTACGATCTCTCAAAAGGAC
This sequence comes from Gammaproteobacteria bacterium, assembly GCA_009845835.1. Classification (GTDB taxonomy): domain Bacteria; phylum Pseudomonadota; class Gammaproteobacteria; order Pseudomonadales; family Azotimanducaceae; genus Bin55. The sequence continues at coordinate 75,169 of VXYV01000084.1, forward strand.
GTATCACGTTTCGAGAAAGATAATCCTTCCAAATACTGTCGGAACTACATAAACTCGCCATTGTTTTGTATTTCCCCGTCAAAACTTCCTGCTGGATGCGGCACATTTTCCAATCTTTGTTTCAGGCTTTATTCCTTTTGATGTCTATTAAACCGTTTTATATCACATAGTCCCAAGAAATTGTCCCAATTAATCTCACTGCGCATCAGAAGGCGCAGATGCCTCTCAGTTTACAAGCAATTCACGTGTTAATTGTTGTAGTCTGTCAGGGGATTGACAAAATCACACTCAATTCCGACCGACACTAGAGCATAACGATGACTTCGTGAGGAAGTTCAGTAGTACAAATCTAGATCAACTGCTACTTGTTCAAATTTATCCATGATGTCATGTAGCTCGGCGCGAATACGAGATACCGAATCGACACGTTGCTGATGCTCAGTTGCTTTGGGTATTAACTGGCGCAGCTCCTTTATAACGGAATGACAACTGCTTGGCTGTTCGACTAAGTATTCCAACGGAACTACAATCCCACGCAACACGTGTTGTGGGGGTTCGCATAAATGATGGGCGACAAATTCCCAGTTCAGTTGGTATTCGGTGCGACGTTGTATTTTTAACAGTACCTTGAACTTTTCAAGGAAACTTGCAACACTTGGTGATTCTTTCCAAGCGAAAACTTCCCATTCAGCACTAGAAAGCGATTGCGCTAACCGACCAAATTTATACCCATCTTCGTACATATGATGGCCACCTTTAGATAGTCCAGCTGCTTCGTCTCCTAGGCGGGCAGCGAGTTCAATCAAATGTTCACGGACGTTCTTGACATCTAGCTTGCGAAGGATACGTGCTTTTCGCTCCGCGGTACTTTCAAAGGACATGGCTGATTCATAGAGAATCGGATATCGATCCGGGGTGAACTCAAGCTGAGCATCCAACTGTCCACACTTCTTAAAGATCCATGCATCTTCGAAGCGTTGTTTCAACGTGGACAATGCTTGCTCAGGAGATGGTTCGCGGTAGCGACTCCGTTGTGCTTTACCCAACCCGTCGTAGTTCCATCTCTTCCATCGATTCGATAAATAGGGTCTATGGCTGACCATTGTCGTTTCATATCCTTTTTCATAATCCTCTATCTCACTTTTCGTGTAATCGTTCAGTGTGTCATTTTCTGGTCTTCCTGGATCATAGGGTCGGTAGCAAAACCGATTGATGAGAGCAAAATTGGTCAGGGCTTCAGCGTGACAAGAGTCTTTTAAGTCCCAGTTGGCTTCAGCCCGCGACAACAAACATTCCGGGCGCGAGAGTGCATCTTGCACGAGGAACAAATCACCCAAGGGATCGGCAAAGATTCGCTCAAAGGATAACGGTTCATCCAATACAATCAAAGCTAATGGGTGTACTGGTACGTGAGGGTTCGCTTCCGTCTCTAAGAATACGTAAGGGTTAAGAGTATGGATGTGCTTTTCCATCGCCGACCAACACGACGGATTTTCCAAAGCAAGGTATACCGCAGATTCAGAAGTGAATTGGTACTTCTTAAAGGGTCTTAATTCGTAACTTGGAATCTTATTCATTCCACATGCTTCTTCTGCTGAACCGATTGGGAAATCAAGTGGAGGTACAGGTCCGACCTGATCTGTAACTGGATCAATTGTCCCAGTCAAAATGGGTGTGTTGCTAGATGTTTCATGCGGCGATGGAGAAACTTCAAGCTTAACGATGTTGTGTGAAGATTGACTAGTCGAGTACAGCCAAATGAAGACGAGGCTTCCAAGGAAAAAACAACCGCCTCCTAACCAAAGGAAAACGCGAGTGTTCCGACTTACTCTTCGTTGCTCTCGCATTCCAAATCTTCCTTGTCGTAATCGGGGTCGAATGTGTCTAGGATATGAGTCGAAAGGTTTCCGATCAATTCCTTTATTGCCTCGTCAAAATCTTCGCGCTCTAATCTAGACAGATTTCTTCGTTTGGATTTTTCGTACCAACTTTCGACGTATTCGAGGTCTCGTTTATACTTATCGCTCTTTCTGATAGCCTCGAATCGTTCTTCCGTGTATGGTTTAAGTGGTGGATTTTTGCCAAAAATCGCTTTGTACCAATAGTATGAGAGGTTGTGAGCTTCATATTCCTGATAAAGCCATTCATCAGGGTTCCCTGAACGTCCCTGGATAGCCATTCATCAGGGTTCCCTGAACGTCCCTGGATAGTGTGAATATATTCATGTATGACTGTTTGCATCGTTAGATGTGGAACAGTCAGTCCAAGTGGTGTCACCTGGGCAATGTTCACTGTATAAATCGTTACTGTTTCTGTATTCGGGTCTGTCAAGCCCAAATATGGTCCCGTCTCTTTCGAAATCTCCCAAGTGTAGTCGGTCTCTTCGTACTCTAAGTCATAACCCTCTACGTCTGTGATTTTGTTTTTACAACCCTTCCATTTCTCGTTAGTTTCTGCAAAATCCTGATCGTCGGATCGAACGTCTTCAGGATTTACCCGCGGTATTCTGATGGTAACCTCTCGAATGTCTTCAGTGTCAGGGATTTCTTCGTCATCTTGAGGAAGACGTTCACCGACCACCGTCAATTCTTCCATGTCTTCATCTTCCAGTGTGTGGCATGTATTACTATCGTCGTCGACATACATATAGGATTCGTAATCCTCACCCGTGGAGTCATTATTTGACTTTTTGTCGAAGTCCTCTAATGCCTTAAGATTTTCGAATTCCCTTGAGTTTCCGTTGCAATCTTCTAGGGTGAAAGCCAGAACTTTTCGATCGTCGTTGTCGCCTTCGGCAGAGGAAATGGAAGTCATACCGATAGTTAGTGATACTGCCAACCACCATACAAGAACTTGTTGTTGTTTCATTAAGTAAACCTGCGAAAATAGAACATCCTGATCGTGCCCAGACTACGCGTCAAATTAATCTAATAATGCTAATATACCAATTACTTCTAAGTTGCCTCAGCAATCAATAACCTGTAATTTCCCCGTGTTCCGAATTCGTACTTGTTCGTGTAAGATTAAGGAAGGTGTGTTTAATTCAAAATCGCTAGAATCTAACAATTAGTTATTCTAACG
>VXYV01000044.1 GCA_009845835.1 Gammaproteobacteria bacterium
TATTACTCCCTATAAGTTAGTTTAACTACCAGCTGTAAACTGGTTGGTGGAAATAATATTGTAAACAAAAACTGATTCTTTTGCAAAGAATGTTTTAAATAGTTATTGAAGACGTCTGCGTCGGTTTTGGAGGACTCATCGTTAGTCACTTTTTGATCAAAAAGTTAAATTCGTTTGTTTGCGGTGAAGTCCATGGGTCAGTTTCCGAGATTCAGTTTCCTCAACTCTTGTCGCCATGGTAAGTGAAGCATCAGCAGGATTAGACAGTGCACATTATAGTGGACATAATATTTCACGCCTATGTAGTTATGACACGCGCTGGATAATGATACATAATAGAGATTGGAAGGAAACTGAGGATGAAAAATTATCGAAACACCAGCTACTTAGCTTGGACTGAGCAGTTCGGAACTGAATACGCCTGTCTAGAAGCCGTCGCCAAGCTACGTTAATCCGATGGCTTTCGTTGTCCGCGTTGTGGTCATGATCGTGCCTATGTGATGGCTCGGCATCGCATCCGGCGTTGTCAGGGTTGTGATTATCAAGCTTCCCCGACTGTGGGCACGGTGTTTGAGAATACGCGCTTACCGTTGACCAAGTGGTTTGCGGCGATCTATCTCATGACGGCCGATGAATTCGTGCGTGGAACTGGATGATGCGTTCATTGGCGGTCGGACTAAGGGGGGTAAACGCGGTCGTGGTGATGAAGGTAAACGTCCGGTCTTGATTGCGGTTGAACGGCGCGCGAAGAATCGTGCTGGCTTGATAGCGATGACCGCAGTGGATCGTGCGTATCGCACATTCGACTGAACTTTCAGGAAAGAATGGGGGTCGTAAATCTCTTGATCATGCTAATCGTGGGAATAGTGTTGCAGACAGGAATATTATCTCCGCGTTAAAATATTTAATTACTGCGATCAACAGTAGAAACTGGGACACAGAAACCCTATCGGAAACCGATGAAATCGAAGAGAAAGCCTTTATTGCGATTCAATCCTTTCAAGTTCAAGAACCCATTGGACTTAGCCATTACGATTTTTTGCAGTGGGTTAATTGTCGGGATATTCATCTTGGACTATGACAACTTGACAGAAGACTCGGATTGGTTGATGTTATTTGCAGGATTGGTAACGACTATGTGGCTTTGTGTGGGTATTTACGGGATTTACCGCGTCCATTATTTATTGAAATACCAACCCAAAAACCAAAGTTTTTGGGAAAACGAAGATGACAAAACACAACCCGCACCAAATGCAGAAAGTTAAGGTCGCAAGATTCGACACGCCGACTTAATCGCTTCCACCAACTTTTCTATGTCTTCGAAAGTGTTATACAAACCGAGAGAAGGTCGTACCGTACTCGGAATGCTTAGCGCATCCATGAGCGGCATCGCACAATGATGCCCAGTTCGCAACGCAATGTTCTGTTCAGTCAACAACGTTCCAAGATCGTGTGGATGAACTCCATCGATTAAGAAGGATAAGGACCCCAGCCTATTTTTGACTGAACTGACCATCGATAATCCATCAATTTGCGATAACGCTTGGTTAGCCTCGCTAAATAATTGTTTTTCGTACTGTTGCAATCCTAGTTTACGTTGCTCTGTTAGGTAGTCGATAGCCGCTGCTAAACCGATTGCTCCTTCTATATGAGGAGTTCCTGCTTCAAATCGATGGGGAGATTTTTGATAGGTAGAACCGGTGATTTGAACCTCCTTAATCATTTCACCTCCACCTTGCCATGGTGGTGCGCGATCAAGTAATGTTTTGCGACCATACAACACGCCGATCCCAGTGGGACCGTACATCTTATGTCCTGAAAAGGCATAAAAATCGCAATCTATGGATTGTACATCGATGTCGAGATGGGGAGCTGCCTGCGCTCCATCAATGAGCACGATAGCACCGGCTTCATGAGCCATAGCCGTGAGTTGCTGCACTGGATTAATGACACCGGTCACGTTTGAAACATGGGTGAGTGCTACGATACAGGTATCATGGTCGAGTAGGTCTTCGTATTCCTTTAAATCAAGAGTACCATTTGGAAGAACGGGGGCAGCACATAATCGTGCCCCGACTCTTTCACACAATAGTTGCCACGGAACGATGTTTGAATGATGTTCCATTTCCGAAATTACAACCTTCGAATCTGAATTTAGAGCAGACATGGCAAATGATTGGGCGACGAGATTGATACTTTCCGTTGTTCCTCGAGTCCAGATTATTTCCTCTGGCGCGGAAGCGTGAATAAACTCTGCAACGGTGCGCCTCGCGTCTTCAAACGCCTGTGTGGCTTGTGAGCTTAGGGCATGTACTGCGCGATGTACATTAGCATTTTTTGTTTGGTAATAGTCTTGGATTGAGTCGAGAACCACCTGTGGTTTTTGGGTAGTAGCAGCGTTATCCAAGTAGACAAGCGACTTATACCGGTTGAGCAGTGGAAAGTCCTTGACAGGGGGAAGGTAAACCATTTAGCTAGGAAGACCGAGTAGTTCTAGAGCCTCTTCATCTTCGACGACTTCTTTCAAGAAACTATTGAGAAGAATAGTTTCAGCTTCCGTCTGCTCAATACCTCGCGAACGTAAATAGAACAGCTGTTTTGGGTCTAGAAAACCCGAGGTTGCACCATGCGAGCAAGCTATATCGTCGGCATATAGTTCTAATTCGGGTTTAGTATAGATTTCAGCCTTTTCACTCGTCGCTAAATTTTTGTTTTGCAAAGAAGCATCGGTGAGCTGCGCCCCGGGAGCTATGTAAATCTTACCGTTGAATATAGCCTTAGATTCGTCATGGACAATGCCATGAAAACAAGTTTCGCTGGTTGATTTTCCGACGAGATGGTTAACAGTAATCTGATTGTCTAGATGCGAAGCTTCCTTAAGTCCCCAGGCTCCTGAGAGATTAACTCGAGTGTTTTTGCCAGCAATGTATACCTCAATTTCATTGCGGCGAAGTCGTCCGCCGCGCGAGGCTTGTATCAACTCATAGTTTGAACGTTCCTTGAGTTTGACGACGGTGTGATTAAATTCAAAATCCAGAGTTTCTTCTTGCAATCGCAGATGTTCCAGCTTAGCACCTTTTTGTAGTACACACTCGATTACTCGATTGCCACTTCTTGTGAGTTCGCGAATGGAAAGTTTCGCGTTTTCCTCGATGATAATCAAATAGCGTTCACAGCAATCGAAACCGGACGAAATGTTGACATGATTGATTCCCTTGTTGGAGGATTTAGCAACGATTACGTATCCATGTTTTGCATAAAGGCGATTGAGTGCGGTGAGATAGTTGGATCCTCTCGGCGCGACTTTACCCACGTAAGTTTCGATTAGCTGCGCACATTCCGGGTTGTTAAACTGGTAAATTTCTACTCCAAGACTTGTCGAAACAGGAGTAGAAGGGCTATTGGAAAGTCCATAACTGAACTCATTGATGAAAGGTTCTGGTGTGGTATATCTCCATGGATCCTTGCGTGCTCTGGGGATCTCGATTCCGGGGATGTTTGGCGGGAACTCTCTGATTTCTCTTGGTTTCACGTCAGAGTACTCACTAGAAATGTCGTTTTAAACCGTTTGGTTAGTTTTCTAACCAAGCATACCCTTTCGCTTCGAGCTCAAGGGCTAAGCTAGCGTCCCCAGAACGTACAAGACGACCGTCGAGCATAACGTGCACATAGTCAGGTTGAACAAATTCAAGTAATCTTTGATAGTGGGTGACCAATACGATCCCAGTTCGTGGAGAACGAAATTCTTTAATCCCACGTGCTACGGTCTGCAGGGCATCAATATCCAAACCCGAATCGGTTTCGTCGAGTAAAGCAACGCGTGGTTTTAAACACAATAACTGCACAATCTCGTTGCGTTTGCGCTCACCACCTGAAAATCCCTCATTGACCCCGCGTTTGAGAATTTCAGGATCTAGATCCAACTTTTTTACAAGCTGCCTGAGTTCTTTCATGAAGTTGACTGTCGAAATGTCGTCTAAACCATTAGCTCTACGTAACGAATCTACGGCGGTTTTTAAGAACTCTACATTCGAAACTCCGGGGAGTTCTACCGGGTATTGAAAAGCTAAAAACAGCCCAGCGCGTGCTCGTTCTTCGACACTAAGTTCGAGTAAATCTTTGTCTTCTAAGTGAGCACTACCGTGATTGATCTGGTAGCCTTCTTGGCCCGCTAAGGCATTGGTTAACGTACTTTTCCCGGAACCGTTGGGGCCCATAATTGCATGTATCTCACCAGCTTCGACCTGTAGATCTATGCCTTTAATAATTTCTCGTTCTTCAACACTGATGTGTAGATCGACAATATCCAATAAGGTCAACCTACAGCTCCTTCTAAACTTACCTCCAAAAGTTTGGAAGCTTCCATCGCGAATTCCATTGGTAGAGTGCGAAACACTTCTTTGCAGAATCCATTAACGATCATGGAAACGGCTTTTTCGGGGTCGATACCCCTTTGTTGACATAAAAACATTTGATCTTCGCTTACGCGTGTCGCCGTCGCTTCGTGTTCAACGATAGAATCTCGTCGTTTTGACTCGATATAGGGAAAGGTATGGGCGGCGCATTCAGATCCGATCAACAACGAGTCGCATTGAGTGAAATTGCGCGCATTGCGTGCACCGGGGTTCATGCGTACCAGACCGCGGTAGGCGTTTGAACTTTTACCAGCACTGATACCTTTAGAAATGATCGTACTCTTCGTGTTGTTTCCGATATGGGTCATCTTTGTACCAGTATCGGCTTGCTGATGGTTATTGGTTAGTGCAACTGAGTAAAACTCGCCGACCGAATGATCGCCACGAAGTATTACACTAGGGTACTTCCAAGTGATCGCCGATCCGGTTTCGACTTGTGTCCAACTGATATGCGAACGCGCTCCACGACACATTCCGCGCTTTGTTACAAAGTTGTAAATACCGCCACGACCGTGTTCGTCGCCTGGATACCAGTTTTGTACCGTCGAATATTTAATTTCGGCGTCGTCTAAAGCGATCAATTCCACTACCGCGGCGTGCAATTGATTCTCGTCGCGCATAGGCGCGGTACAACCTTCGAGATAACTGACATGAGAGCCTTCGTCAGCAATAATGAGTGTCCGTTCAAATTGTCCGGTGTTAGCAGCATTGATTCGGAAGTAAGTAGACAATTCCATAGGACAGCGAACGCCTTTCGGTATGTAGACAAATGAACCATCGCTGAAAACTGCTGAATTCAATGCTGAGTAAAAGTTATCTCGGATCGGTACAACTTTGCCTAAATACTGTCTCAGTAAATCCGGATGTGACTCTACGGCTTCGGAAAATGAACAAAAGATAACTCCATGTTCTCGCAGAGTATTTTTAAAAGTTGTTGCAATTGACACACTGTCGAAGACCGCGTCAACTGCGACTGGGGTAGTTTCTGTTTCTACTACTCCCGCGAGCATTTTTTGTTCGTGTAAGGGGATGCCCAATTTTTCGTACGTTTGCAAGATTTCCGGATCAACTTCATCGAGGCTTTTGGGTGGCTCTCCCTTCGGGCGAGCAAAGTAAGAAATTTTTTGGAAATCAATGGCAGGATACTCGAGATGTGCCCACTTCGGCTCTTCCATTTCGAGCCATTTGTGGAAAGCATCGACGCGCCATTCGGTCAACCACTCTGGTTCGGATTTTAGTTCGGAAATTTTCCGGACAACTTCTTCAGATAAGCCAGGAGGTAACGATTCCGTCTCAATGTTTGTGACGAATCCAGCCGTATATTCTTGTGCTAAAACCTCTTCAGGTTTACGGGGTTCTTGGAGTTTCATAGAAGTGTTTTTTATGTTAGTATTGTAACTTTGCGGGGGAATAAACAATCTGTCTGTTTTTTCGAAACCGCGAGCGGAGACCGAGCTAGAAGACCCGGTTATTGCAATTGTTGGCGCGAACTAAAGTTCGAGTTTATTGGCTTACCAAATCGTGAGAATAACACCCATGATTACACAATAAATCACTCGATAAGTTGATTGAATCGCGACGAATTTCCAGGACCAACGACAGAACGCGCCATCGGAAATGTTTGAACAAGCGATGAACGCGATGCCAAACACCCCACCGATTAAAGCACCTTCCCACCAAGTTTCGGTTCGTAGCGCATTCACCATCATCGCCATGATCAGACAGGTGATAAATGTCGTCACTAACGTAACCAAAAACGGGGTCAGTGAAGGTTCCATCTCAAACTTAGTGGTTTTTAGTTCTTTGAGCCATAAATTCCCAAACAGGGGACCGTACCAAATTCCACCAAGAACAAAGGCGACAAGGGTAGAAACCAAGATCGCCCACCAATTCAATTGCGTGATATCGATTTCAAACATACAATTCTGTTGGTAATCAAACGAGTACTAGTTTAATTTTAAAACATTTTGACTTTCAAAACAACATTTGCTATGATTATGAGTGAAGCTTCCCATTGGAGTGTTAATAGTGTCTGATTTACGACAAAGAATCGAAGCGGACCTACCGAAGCGATCTAATTCTGTCGTGTTGATTGTTGCAACAGCCGGATCACTATTGTTATTTGTTTTTATGATTTGGTTTATAGTTCCGACAGGTGAACCAAATGAAGTCGTTGAAGCAGAGCGGGTTGATCCGTTTCGTTATGACCCGACTAAAGATCCTGTTGTGACCGACGTGAGCGGGGATAGTACTGATATTTCTGAAAATGGTGTAGACTACCGTGAGGCAGTCGTTGTCGGTCTATATTCTTGGCAGGTGATCGACGAAGATTCTGTCCCAGCAGATGACCTTCCGGAATATCACGAGATTGTTGAGGACCGAGTTTTGGTTGAATTGAATGACAATCTTTGGACTAAAGACGTTGGTGATCTCATTCAGTTTGCGATACCCCAACTCGAAGAGGTACTAGTCGGTACGATTACCTCGGCTGATACCGATCAAATCAATTATCGTAGTTTAGAAGGAACGATCACCGAAGCAAACAAAGAATTCACCTTTGTCGTTACTTTGGGTGAGCGCGTTACTTTTGCCCACATTAACACAATGTCCGGTAGTTTTGAGTTAGTGGCTAATGAAACATACGGTTGGTTGATGCCGACTGACAAGATGGACCAAAACGTTGACTATTCAGTTCCAGATCATTTTCTTCCAGATCCGGATCCACATTCTCATGCCTTGGAACCAGAACCTCCTCAAGAACAGTAACTCTTAGCCAGATAACACTGTTGGACCAAGAGCAAGTTCGCTCGCGTTTGCGCGAAATTTCCATCATTATTCCGGTTCGTGACGACCGTGAAAAACTATCAAAGTTAATGCAAGAGTTACGAGAATATCCCGAGTTCGAAGTCGTTGTTGTGGATTATCAAAGTACAGACGATCCCGGCTCACTTGACTTTGAGTTTGTTTTTTGCAAATCACCGGTGGTTGGTCGAGGCAATCAAATCTATTATGGGATTGAACGCGCCACGCGAGATCGGTTGTGGATATTGCACGCTGATACCACTTTAAATCCAGCTGCGATTGCTGGCTTGGCCCGCGCATTCGATATTTATCAATGGGGGAGTTTCAACGTACAAATAAGACACTCTCATTGGATGTATCGAGTTGTGGAGACTATGATGAATCTGCGTTCGCGTTTGACCGGTATTTCTACGGGCGATCAAGGTGTTTTCGTGGAACGAGAGCTGTTAGATGCCATTGAGGGTTTCCCACAGATTCCATTGATGGAAGACATTGCACTGTGTATTAGGTTGAAAAAAATTTGTTGGCCCTATCGAATAAAAGCAAAGATTGGGATTTCAGCGCGCCGTTGGGAAAGAGACGGTATCTGGAAAACCATTGTGCAAATGTGGCGGTATCGATATAGATATTTTCGCGGACATTCGACGACGAAACTTTATCGTGAATACTACCATGATTGAATTAGCGCAACAAAAAGTAGCGTTACTAGCACGAGTACCGGTCTTGGGTCAGGTTAAACAACGCTTAGCTGCCGAAATAGGCGATACCGCAGCATTCCAATGTTATCGCGAATTATTAAATGTTGCACTCGCAGCGGTTTCACCGTTTACGACAACTTTGTGGTTAGATCAATTAGATTCTCAATTTTCAAATTCCTCATTCGAGATAAGAATTCAACCACCGGGAGATCTTGGTGTAAGAATGTTCACAGCACTCAAAGCCGGTGCTAAAGTACTGATTGGTAGCGATATTCCAGAGATTTCCTCAGAGTACATTGCACTGGCTTTTCAGCGATTAAAGGAGCATGAAGTTGTGCTTGGTCCCACGGAAGATGGAGGATACTGTCTTATCGGTATGCATAAACCACGTCGTGATTTGTTTGACAATATGTGCTGGGGACAGGATTCAGTTTTAGAAGAGACATTTTCTCGCATACAACGTCTTAATTTATCAGTTTCGTTACTCCCGAAACTTTGGGATGTCGATGACTCAGCTTCTTACATTCGATGGTGTGAGTCTTGCCGACCAAGAGCAACTAATGGTACTGTTGAATGAGTTTTATACGAGTTGGCGCCCCGAGAAGGACTCGAACCTTCGACCTGCCGCTTAGGAGGCGGCCGCGCTATCCAACTGTGCCACCGGGGCAAGAAAAATTCCTAGACCTTGAGTATTTTGCAATTTCCGACTAGGCGTGTCGAGACTAATGACAATTCCAACTTAATATCCGTTTTTTAACCTAACAATAAAATTTAAACGTTGATTCAATTTCATATGTCAATGGTACTGTTGCCTCTACATGCGTTTTGGCAAAGATTAGTCGACTGACATTTATGCAACAATCTGAGGTATGTAATTCATGCGAGTAGCAGTTTTTGGTGGCGACGGCTTCGTCGGTTGGCCTACCTGTCTGCATCTATCTAATGCAGGTCACGATGTAACCATTGTTGACAATTTAAGTCGCCGACGAATCGATACCGAGTTAGGAGTGCAGTCCCTCACCCCTATGGACTCCATTCAAGAACGATTACGGATTTGGAAACAAGTTTCAGGCAAAACCATTCGTTTCGAATTATTAGACATTGCTACTGAGTACACTCGCGTGAAACTTTGGTTGGATGAATTCCGCCCAGATGCGTTAGTGCACTTAGCACAACAACGCGCTGCTCCGTACTCAATGAAAAGTGATCGCCTTAAGACTTACACTGTCAATAACAATACGAACGCTACTCACAATCTCTTGAGCGCACTGGTTGAATTGGGTTTAGATACTCACTTTATCCATTTGGGAACTATGGGAGTGTACGGTTATAGCGATATCGGGGCAACAATCCCCGAAGGTTATCTCACCGTAAACGTTAGGCTCGACGACGGTCAAGAAGTGAGTCGGAAAATTCTGTACCCTGCAGACCCTGGCAGCGTATATCACATGACTAAATGCATGGATCAGATCATGTTTGCCTTTTACGCCAACAACGATCAGATTAGAGCTACCGATTTACATCAAGGTATCGTATGGGGTACCCATACTGATCAAACTAGAAGACATGAACAATTGGTGAATCGATTTGATTACGACGGAGATTATGGGACTGTCCTCAATCGCTTTCTCATTCAAGCCGCGATAAAACACCCGTTGACAGTTCATGGAACTGGGGGTCAGACGCGCGCGTTCATTCATATTCAAGACTCGGTTCGTTGTATTGAGTTAGCGCTTAACAATCCACCAGCTCGAGGGGAAAGACCAAAGATTTTCAATCAAATGACTGAAGTTTTTCGTATCCGCGACTTAGCAAAACTTGTGTCGGAACTGAGTGGTGTCGAAATTGTCTACTTACCGAATCCCCGTAAAGAAGCTAGTGAAAATGATATGAAGGTAGCCAATCAGCAGTTTTTAGACTTAGGACTAGAACCGATTACACTACAGGTCGGTATGTTAGAAGAGCTAGTCCATGTAGCTGGCAAATACGCACACCGGATTGACGCATCGAAGATTCCAGCACAATCCGGCTGGACAGCTGATCTCCAAAGTCGTATTTCAACTATTGTGGACTTCAATCCCGCACAACGTAAAGTCTAAAGTATGAACGTAGCGTTTGTGACTTTAGTCACGAACGAGGACTATGCCCTAGGGGCACTAGCCCTCGTACGTTCTCTACGCTTAACTAATCCCGATTTTCCGTCAATCGTGATGGCAACACGGGATCTACCGCAATTACAAGAACTAGCACGTGAAGGTTGTGAGATTCGCTTCGTAGACCGATTACCATTATCAGCGGAATTTGAGGATCGCCATTCTCGTGGAAAACTTCACGGTCGCGCGCCTTATACCAAGGGGACTAAACCGATCTTTCACGATCCACTCGACAATTTTTGTAAGTTGCGATTGTGGGAGTACGAGGAATTTGAGCGTATCGTGTTCTTAGATGCTGATACAATCGTCGTAAAAAACATTGAGAAGTTATTTTGGTATCCAGAATTTTCAGCCGCGCCCAATCTCTATGAAACTTTAAACGACATGCATCGGTTGAATTCGGGGGTATTTGTCGCTGAGCCGTCTAAACGAACCTTTCAAGACATGCTTTGTACTTTGGACATACCTGATAAGTTCTGGAAACGAACGGATCAGACCTTTCTTGAATCGTATTTTCCAGACTGGCATGGTTTACCGTATGTGTTTAATGCATTGCAGTACATTTACTTCCATCTTCCGCAGTTATGGCGCTGGGAGTCCATTCGAGTGGTACATTACCAGTACGAAAAACCGTGGGAAACTAATCATGTACGTAGAGAACAACTTAAACCGCTCATTGATTTGTGGTATTCCGTGCTAGAAAATCGCACGATTCCTGTTGATGTTCCACCATTGAACTCAGGTAGCTCGTGAAAATTGCTGTTACAGGAGCTTCTGGATACATCGGAAGTTTCTTATTGCAAAAACTGTTGCAATCTGGAGCTAGTGTACGCGCGTTAATACGTCAGCGAGTCCCTGATTTTTTTGAGGGTGAACTACGAAATGAGGTCGAGTGGATTACAGGCGACCTCGCAAATGCAGAAAGTTTGGACCGACTTGTCAGTGGTTGCACTGGTGTCGTTCATCTTGCATACCACCATTTGCCGGGCAAGTATCGAGGGGGCGAAGGAAGTGATCCAGTCGAGTATTGGAACACAAACTTTGGCTCGACGATCTCATTGATTGAAGCGAGTCGTTCTCACGGTTTAGAACGAGTTGTCTTGCTATCCTCGCGCGCCGTATTCGATGGTGTAACCGACGAGGGATCACCAATCACCGATTCGACCACACCCAGACCGACTAACCATTACGGGTTGTTGAAATTTGCCAGTGAAGGAATGATGAATCTGTTTGACGACATAGCGATTTGTGCTTTGCGACCAACTGGTGTTTATGGTGTGCGAAGACCAATAGAGAAATCAAAATGGTTTGAGTTTGTCAATTCTTCGACAGTTGCAAACGATCCGTTAGACAAGTTTTCGAATGTTGGACATACTGAAGTGCATGGAACTGATGTGGCCGAAGCGATTTATCTATTGCTAGATGGTCCGGCAAATCAGGTCGTTGGTCGAAGTTTCAATTGCTCGGATATTGTGGTGAGCGAGAGATTTTTGGTTCAGTTAACTCGTACGATTCAAACTGGAGAATATGTGGAGTTGGGCAAATTAGAACCCCCGAAACCTGCGCAAAGCATTATGAACTCCGAAGGATTAAAACACTTAGGTTGGAAACCTGGAGGATTTGAACGACTAAGTAAGACTGTTGAACTACTGATATAACTCTCTGTGTTAAGTTCTGGACGTATGGTTCGAAAAGCGTCATCAGACATTAGAAGCAATTTGGTGCTATAGAGGTTTTTCTGAAGTTTTTTTGTCAAATAGATTCGTACAAGTCGCACCTATTGTAGTAAGGATGTATGTGATTTAACTTCAAAGCAGAAATTATTCATGTCTCACGATTTTGAAAAATTTCACTGAATCACTGGCTGTAGCCCAGAATGATGGTAGGTTTATCTCTCAAATTTCATAACAAAAACGTCTCAAAGTTTGCGAAAAGTAATCCCTTAAGCCATGCTTCAACACTTGGAACTACGATACTTCTTGAGACATGAAGAATTGATGACCGATTCGGAGAATTAATAAAAGTTGATCATAATACTATATCTCTAAGTGTTACCTGTTAAGAGGAGGCGAAATGATCGAAATTGAACGGCGGCAATCAACTGGACACCTTTCACAAGTAAAAGCAGATTTAGTCAAGAGGCTGCGTAACTACATGCAACGATGGAAATATATGAAACTCGGTATCACGACTGACCCCGATGGTCGTGCCTCAGCGCATGATTCGAAGGAAGAGTGGAGTAAGATGGTATTACTTTGGGAGACTTCATCAGAATCAAAGGCAAGAGAAGCTGAACGTTTTCTCGTTGAACGATTTAAGAATTCTGAACAATTCGAGAACAAAAGAGGTGGCGGCGGAGGGGCCTACCCGAGAGACAGGTGGCCATGCTACCTATACGTTTTGTTGGCTAACTAAACTCGGCTGCCTTAAAGTAGACATGTTACTTCTGTTGACAAGCACGGTTTTCTACGGGTGTACGCAGGTCCTTGATTGTTTCCACGGTATTGTGTTCCACGTCGCGTTAGTGTCTAAATCAACTTATACACACATTCTATCATTTTTTCTCCTTTGTCGACCGTTTCCAAACATAGTGAATTGACATTTCTTATACTGTTTGGAGTGTGCACATGTTAGTGATCTTGACACCCATGGAGTATTCTCAGCTGTAGTTATCCTCATGCAATGACAGATAACTCATATGCGACGCCCATTCAATCGAGCTTTATACACAACACACCAAGGAACAGTACTCTAAATCCACTGATTTACTTCATTCCAATAACCATCAATCTGAAATATATCACAAAAATAAGAAGAAAGTGATATGCATCGCTTAGCTTAAGTCTAGCGATGTTGAATTCTCAAAACAAACTAAAAGCCCTATCGTAAACTACTATACGATAC
>VXYV01000046.1 GCA_009845835.1 Gammaproteobacteria bacterium
GGAGTTCGACCGCGTAGAGGTTGGTACTAATCAATATCAAAACCAACACACCCCCGCTTAGAATGAGACGAAGGCAGAGTGAACCTAGGTTAACGAATTGAATCAATTTCGTTTCTCCTTTGTTGCTAATTTAGTGATCGGCTAGGTCGACAATGATTAATAAAAGTTTAGCAGAATGGAAAGTATAATCGAAATGAGTGAATTTACCAAACTAGTGATGGGTCCGCTATCAAAAAAGGGGACAGTTAATAAGATAACATGCTTATGTATTTATGACACGCGCTGTATAATCATACACAATAGAGATTGGAGTGAAAATCAAGATGAAGGATTACCAAAACCCCAGTTTTCTAGCTTGGACTGAACAGTTCGGGACGGAATGGGCGTGTTTAGAAGCGGTGGCCAAAATCCGCTGGGCCGATGGCTTTCGTTGTCCGCGTTGTTGTCATGATCGAGCGTCATCGCATCCGGCGTTGTCAAGGTTGTGATTATCAAGCCTCATCGACTGTGGGCACGGTATTTGAGAATATACGTTTACCCTTAACTAAGTGGTTTGCAGCGATCGATTTGATGACGGCTGATAACGGTGGGATTTCCGCTGAACGGTTACGCAAAATGATTGGGGTAACTTGGCGAACCGCCCAATTGATGTTAGATAAACTGCGGCGCGCCATGGCGTATCAAGATTGTCAGTATGTTCATGGGGTAACAATGAATTCGTGCGTGGAACTCGATGATGCGTTGGTCGGCAGTAGTACCATGGAGGAGTAAACATGGACGAGGTGCTGAGGGGAAAAGACCGGTTTTGATTGCGGTGGAACGGCGAGTGCAGAATCGTGCGGAATATCTGGCGATGGAAGCGGTTGATCATGTCAATCGAGAGAGTGTCCTTTCCTTTCGGCGACGGTTGGGAAATGGCTGCAGATTCGGACGGATGCGTTGCCAACTTATGGTCTCTTAGGTCTCGAGCAAGGCTTACAAGTGGACGCCCGAGTGACACCACCAGAGAAAGTCGATGATTGGTTACCGGTTGTGCATACGGCGATTGCTAACTTGAAGAGATTTTTGTTAGGGACGTTTCATGGGGTACCTGGGGAGAAATTGCAGAAATAATTGGATGAATTCACCTATCGGTTCAACCGCCGATACTGGGAATCAGAACTGCCAGATCGTTTGTTAAATGTCTGTACAAACCACGGACCATTACCCGCAAAACTACTATATAATGAAAATCTCGTGTCATAACTATACAGGCATGTAAAAGAATACTTGTCGAGATAGTGGATGAAGATTCCAATGAGCAGACACAACCAGAGAGCAACATGAACAAGTCTGACGATTAATCTGTTCTTAGTACTACCCAGAGCCTGAAGCATAGAAGTGAAGAAATTCATCAGAATCGATACTTACATTGAATATATTCTTTGTAGCAGACGTGCGTCTGGTCGATTTATGACCAAGTACAGCAACCTAATTTTGATAGAAGTACAACAATGAACTTGAACATCAAAACATTCGTGATACGCTCCATGATAGTTGGTTTTGTTGCGATGATAGCCTTAGAAACGACAGCACATTCGATGTTTAAATCAACAACATCAAACGAGTCGGTATTTGACGACTGTGTGGTTGAGGATATCGCTATACGCAAGTGGGATAAAAATGAACCTCACTTCCATCAAAAATTTTTGAAGTGTAATTCGTCGGACGAACACGATCACGAAATTTGGGTATATACGACAGCCTCTGACGACATTGTTGTTAAGATGTTTCTCGAACCATTTTTTAGAAATAAAAAATCGACGTTCGCGGCTTTAAAAGCAAATATTACGTGGAGTGAGTACACATACATAAATGCAGAGGGTGAATTGATCACACGGAACATAAAGGGTTTTTTCATAGATGGATCAAAAACAATAAAAGTCACGATGTCATCTCCTACCGACATTCTTGATGACTTAGCTGAAGATGAAGAATTTCAGTACGAGGTTGAACTAAATGGTAAAAAGAGTGTCAAAATTCTCGAATTCGATGGCGCAAGCGACGCTATTGAGGAATTTAGAAAACGTGTCAAATCATTGCAAGAAAGCAATAAAAACCTGCACCAAGACCGATCGGGTCGACAGTCCACTACTTCTCATTGAAAGCGATTTAAAGCCTACGAGTCAAAATTGATTTTGGTAACATTCCTAGCAGCATAAGAACGAGTAGTTCATGGATTGCTGTGTGAATTGTCTAGCAGTTAAAAATAGCTCGACTTTTAGAGTTGACATGAGAGTTAGAAAAACAGTCCCTGGAGCTACGAATAGTTTCGATATCTTGACCAGCAAAGAAGAAGTCGGTAAGTATAGCATATTAATAAAGTCACAAATCAAGTTGTACGATACACCGAACAATGATGACTATGATTGTATTACACGCAAACTGGAACCATGTCTGAAACAGACAAAAAATTGCCTTGGTTTGGGATAGTTATTGTTTTTGTACTTGTTTGCGGGTTTATCGCTACGATTACTTTTCTCAGTATCAATCGAGTTGGAAACAAGGAGATTGAAACAGAAAACGCGAACTTATCCTTATCGAACCCTAAATCAGAAAACGATCTTTCGGAGCTAATTCATGATGTCAGATTAGGTAGTTCTGACGGTTCAGCGACTACCTTAGTTCTGCAAAAACCACAGCTCTCCGATATTGTTAACTATTGTCCTGACCCGAGCACCGATCCGACAGATACTTGTTGGCAGTATCTTGACCTACACTTTTCAATTGTTCAAACAGGAGCTAAAAAATGGCGCTGGATTGACCACCGTGATCATATCACTCTTCACTCAATTTTTACAGATCCATTAGGTGATCGACAAAAAGTGATTGACGCTCTTAATGATCCAGGATGTATGTTGGCCGACGCGTCAGATTTCCGTTGGAACTTGTCCGATCAATGTAATGCTACCGCGTTCGTTAACTTTCGACAGCTTCATTGATGATGTGCAGACCCCTGGTACTATGCTACCCTAATCGATGATTGGTTTTAGACCGAGAAGATTGAACGGCTAAACCTTCAATTACTTTCAAAATTTGATTCACATCGCAAGGGGATCGAACACATACATCCAAAGGGTAGTTATTTGCGTATAAAAAGTCAATCCGAACTATGGTTAGATGCGCTCAGAACTCGATGGGTTGCGAAAAAGTGCAAAAATTTTAAAGTCGTAGATACTATCCTAGAATTTCAATACGATTCTTATCATAATGCACGGCTCCAGGAAATTAGTCTGAGGCTCGGTAAAGAGCCGGACATTTACTCTGGAGAAATTTCCTTGAGTTACCTGTTAACAGCAATTGCTGCACATTTTGGAAATATTAACGCAATCATCAGTTACGGAGATTCTCCTGAATGGTTAGTGTATCGTGATGAACAGCATCCTTGGATTAAGTCAAATTTGGAACTCTTTGAGACGTACAAAAGTCGAACGGAAATATTGCGTAAAGGCATTCAAACCGTGACAGAGTTGCAAGAAGCCAACGTAGACTACGATCTGACAGAGTTGGTACTTCACATTTGTACTTATCAAACTTCCGAAGATCCAGATAGTATTTGTCAAAGCACAATCGACACACTTCGTAAGACATTTAAGCCTTCTGAGTGGAGCAAACAACAGATACTCGATCGCATTGAACGAATCGCTTTAGATGCCGGTATCTACTATGACCGTAGCATAGACATACAGTTCTAGTGGTAACAAAGTCTTGAAGAATTACGTTAAGTGTTCATCGGGTATTAATTTCTGAAAGTCTCAGGTAAACACTGAGGGTATATTTCAAATTAACTAAGTTTGAGTTTATTAATCCCAATCCATCGATCAAACAACAGGTAAAGCAACATCACACTGACCAAGACGATCATGGAAATGGCCGCGCCTAATCCCCAGTTATTATTGTTGATGTGGTAGGCGATCATATTGGAAATAAGCTGTCCTTTCGTTCCACCAACTAGCGCGGGTGTAATGTAATAGCCTAGTGCAAGGATAAAAACCAGTAGACTCCCAGCGTAAACCCCGGGTAGCGATTGTGGCCAATACACTCGAGTAAATGCCTGAATTGGATTCGCGCCTAGAGATGCAGCTGCGCGCATGTAAGATGGTGGCATCGAATTTAAGACCGAGTAGATTGGTAGAACCATGAACGGTAGTAAGATTTGAGTCATCGCAACTAACGTTCCGAACATGTTGTACATAAGTGATAATCGTTGATCATCCTGCACCCAACCGATGGCGACCAAAATATCATTGATCACTCCTTGCCCTTGCAACAACACAATCCACGAAGATGTCCGCGCTAGTAGAGATGTCCAAAAGGGGATCAGCACGAGAATCAACAATATTTTTGATACGGTAGGTGAGGCATTCGCAATCGCGTTTGCGATCGGATAACCTAACAACAAACAGAGAATGGTTACGGTAACAGCGACATAAAAAGTGCGCAAGTAGAGAGTCACGTATGCCCGTTTTTCTTCTTCGACGCGGACAACATTTCCTTCGTCAGAGACTTCTAGATCTAAAGCATGTAAATAGTTGCGAGAAGAAAACTTTTGTCCGGCTTGGCGAATTCCGTGCCAAAGTTCGAGTTCTTCCCATCGATCATCGATATCAATCAACGTTGCTCTGAAGTCGCTGGCTTCAATATTTTTTAACTTTCTCGCTGTTTTACCCCACACACTTCGTGTGCCTGGAACTAAACGGTTCACTCGATTAGCAACCTTGCCAATAACCGAACGATCTTCGGTGCTACGTTCGATTAACTCACTTGCTAGCTTCCGATAGATTTCTTCACTTGGCAGCGATTCTCTATCCCAGGTTTGAGTGAGTAGAGCAACTGTACCGGGTAGGGTATTAGCAACTTCTGCATCGTAGACACTTTCTTTCAGCATACTACCGAGTGGTGCGATAAAGGTAACTCCAATAAACGCGACAAGTGGAGCAACCAACATGATCGGAATCCATCTTCCTCGTCGCTCACTGTAGTTTTGTGGTTTCATTGAGAAACCCACGCGCTAAACCGTTCAGTTAAATCATCTTTGTATTCAGCCCACCATTCACTATTGATCGTGAAATGTCGTTTTGAATTTTCTGGGTGTGTCGGCATGTGTTCCCGCATATTAACATCCATCTCAATGTGCTTACCGACGAGTTCCCAAGATGATTTTCTTGAGGGTGCATAGGAAATTCGATTTGCAACTGCCGCTAACGACTCACTTCTTGCTGCGTATTGAATGAACTTTTCCGCTATACTGGTTTTTGTTGAACCCGATATGATTGCCCAATGTCCGTAGTCGCGTGCATGAGCATCCCAAATAATTACGAATGGCTGTTCTTCAACGACTTGTGCATTGAAAATTCGACCGTTGTACGCTGAAGTCATGACGACTTCTTGATCAGCTAGTAATTGCGGAGGTTGTGCACCCGCTTCCCAGAACACGATCGAGTCTTTTATGGTGTCTAGTTTGTCGAAAGCTGATTTCAAGCCATCGACGCTTGAAAGTACGTCGTAAACATCTGTCACTGCAACTCCCGAAGCGATGAGTGCCCATTCGAGGTTTACTATGGGAGTTCTACGCATTCCACGTTTACCCGGATATCTATCTAAGTCAAAGAAATCCTCAATCGTTGAAGGTGGCCCGGATTCGAAACTTTCTGAGTTGTAGGCGATTACCCCAGCGCCCACTAAGGTAGCAACCCCGCATTCCGTAAGAGCACCGGGTAAAAAGTCGATACTTGGATCGCTTCCATCCAATCCTTGGGGTAAATCGAGAATAGTCAAGGGTTCAAACAACCCTTCGTCGCACCCCAAGATTAAATCCTGGGTTTCTACATCAATAACGTCCCAGTGAACATTACCGGATTCGACCTGGGCTCGTACTTGAGCAAGTCCTCCGTTGTAATCTGCTAGGTGAACTTTCACTCCGGACTCAGTTGCGAATGGATCGATATAACCATCTTTACAAGCTTTTGCATATGAACCTCCCCATGAAACGACAGTGAGTTCTTCAGCTTGCGTGGAAAACAGAAATGTTGTGAGGATAAGAAAAACCCAATGTTTCGATACAGCTACAAACCGAATCAAACGATCATGAAAAGTTACAGAAACCATTTAATTTTCCTAAGTTAAGCAGTACCAGTTCTGTTCTTTTCGCTCAAGTGCTTAAGCCATTCAACCGTTAACAATACAATTACCGCAAAAATTACTAGGAGTGTTGCTACAGCAAGAATCGTAGGACTGATCTCTTCCCGAATACCGGACCACATTTCGCGTGGAATCGTTCGTTGTTGAATACCAGCCATGAACAACACGATTACTACTTCATCGAAAGATGTAATAAAAGCGAACAGCGCACCAGTGATCACTCCTGGAGACAACAGCGGTAATTGCACCCGTCTAAAAGCAGTGAAAGGCCCTGCTCCGGATATCTTGGCAGCTTTGAGGAGTGTATGGTCAAATCCAGCTAACGAAGCTGAAACTGTAATGACAACATACGGCGCGCCGATCATCGCATGAGCTAGTATGATTCCAATATAAGGTCCTATTTGAAACGAGCCTAAAGATAACTTTGCTATACCGACTTCAGTGTAGAAAAAGTAAACACCCACTGCAACGACTATTATTGGCGTGACCATAGGCGAAATAATGAATGCACCTAAAGAACGACGAAAGGGAAGTTTAGGATTATTGAGAGCTAAGGCCGCAAGTGTCCCGAGAATCGTTGCAACTATTGTTGCAAACATCCCTATCACAAAACTGTTGGCTATCGCCCGCCGCCAGTCCTCATTCTCGAAGATCGCTCGATACCAACGAAGCGAATACGCGTCGGAATCGAGACGTAACATTCCCTCTGTAAAAGTAAAGTAAGGTTCAGCATTAAAGGAAAGAGGAACAAAAACCAGCAATGGAAGAGTTAAAAACAAAAACCCAAATATGACAACGGAAACTACAACGCCCCGGGAGAGGTTCCACAAAATTTGCTCCATCAGTCGGATCTTTTACACGGCAACAAGAGAATTAAACTCAATGAGTACGAACACACTAGGTTATTTTGACAACCATGCACTGAATCTCTCGGTAAGTTCGTCTTTATGGTCAGCCCACCATTCGGCGTCACTAGTAAGTACATTTTTGGAGTTGTCGGGATGAGTAGGCATGTGAGGACGCATGTCGATTCCAGTTGGTATATGTTTATCGACTAAATCCCACGCCGAACGTCTCACCGGGCCATAAGAAATACGATTGGCTACACCGGCTAGCGAACTACTTAACGCGACGTGTTGAAGAAACCTTCGAGCATTCTTCAGATTCGGTGAGCCAGCAACTATCACCCATTGACCGTAATCTCTAACTTGCCCATCCCAAATGATCACGAAAGGTTGTTTTTCTACAGTTTGCGCATTGAAAATTCGACCGTTATAGGCCGTAGTCATAAGTACTTCTTGGTCAGCTAACAATTGCGGTGGTTGGGCCCCAGCTTCCCATATGACCAAAAAGTCTTTGATCGAATCCAATTTCGCAAACGCTTGATCCACTCCTTCATCCGTGCTCAGGGTGTCATACACTTCATCTACAGGGACCCCATCAGCGATCAATGCAAACTCAAGATTAACTTCAGGGATACGGCGAATTCCACGTTTCCCAGGGAATTTTTCTAAGTCAAAAAAATCTGCCATTGTGGTAGGAGGATCAGTTTCGAACGAATTTGCGTTATAAGCGATTATGGTTGACCATGTGATTGTTCCGACCGAGCAATCACTGAGCGATCCTTCTAAATAATCCTCTTCTGCAGGAGTTCCGTCTGGACCATCCGGTAATTCGAGATCGTCGAGAACTTCTAGCAATCCTTCGTCACAACCGATAACTTTGTCTTGCGACTCGACACTGACTAGATCCCAGTTCACGTTTCCGGATTCGACTTGGGCACGAATTTGTGCTAAACCTCCGTTGTACTCTGTGACTTGAATTTCGATGCCCGTTACCTCTTCGAAGGAATGAAAGTAACCATCTTCGTGCGCTTTTTGGGCGGCGCCTCCCCAAGAAACCACAGTGATTGACTCTGTTGCATTGAGTGGCGTGAATATCATAAAAATGACGATCGCAGCGCACACTGTCTTGCCTAGCTCAGAAGTAGAGGTTGCAGGGGCGACGTTCACGCTATTCTCACTCCTGATGGTAAACCGAGATAATGCCATAACATGAACTAAATTGTGAAGTATTGCGATTTAGATTAACAGCGCGAAGTTGGCAGATCTTTCAATGACTGGTTTCCGTAAACATTGTCAAGGAATTCTAATTTGATAACCAAGCGCTGAATCGTTCAAAAAGATTGTCCTTATTCTCAGCCCACCAAGCAGGATTGTTCGTTAATACGGTCTTTGAGTTATCTGGATGAGTCGGCATATGTGGACGCATGTCGATGGCAGTAGGAATATGTTTACCTACTAATTCCCATGCTGAAAGTCGGACTGGTCCATACGAAATTCGATTAGCTACTCCTGCTTGTGAACTACTTAACGCAGCGTGTTGGACAAATTTAATCGCATTCTCCATATTTGGTGCACCTAAAGGAATGACAAATTGCGCAAAGTCTCTTACCTGACCATCCCAAATGATCACGAACGGTTGTTCTTCAACAGTTTGGGCATTGAAAATTCGACCGTTATAGGCGGTAGTCATTACCACCTCTTTGTCAGCTAGTAACTGCGGCGGTTGTGCACCAGCTTCCCACATGAGTAATGAATCTTTGATGGTATCTAACTTGGCGAAAGCACGATCAACTCCTTCCTCAGTTGACAGGGTTTCGTAGATTTCCTCAATCGGTACACCGTCAGCGATGAGTGCAAACTCAAGATTGACTTCGGGAGTTCGCCTCATTCCACGTCTACCAGGATATTTTTCTATGTCAAAAAAATCTTTAACCGTACTAGGAGGATCCGTTTTGTATGTGGTTGCGTTATAAGCTACAACCGTCGACCAGGTGACCGTTCCTATAGCACATTCTGAGATTGAACCCTCTAAAAAATCGTCACTAGCTGAACTACCATCCGGGCCATCCGGCAACTCAATTTCGTCAAGTGGTTCGAATAATCCTTCGTCACATCCAATGATACCGTCTTGCGATTCGATATCGACTACGTCCCACTGAATGTTCCCAGATTCGACTTGGGCACGTACTTGGGCTAGTCCACCGTTAAAGTCAGCAATGTTGATTTTGATACCTGTGGCTTCTTCAAAGGAGTCAAAATAGCCTTCTTTGCAAGCTCTTTCATAGGCACCTCCCCATGATACTACTGTAATTGATTCTTCTGCAGCGAGTGGAAATATTGTCAATAAACTGGTGAAAGATAGGACACTCCATAGATGAGTCGATGCACTAGTTTTGAAAAGTTTGTTGTTCATATTATTTTCTTTTTCTTGAGTCTTTATTCTTGTGTCAATATTCGCAACCCAATCCACTGTGATTGTAATTTTCGAACATTAATTTAGTCATTTTGGGCGCGGGTACGGCATGGTAATTCTAGTTGGATAGCCACGTACTAAATCTTTCGGTAAGTTCATCTTTGTGATCGGCCCACCATTCGGCATCACTGATCAATACGTTCTTAGAATTGTTGGGATGGGTAGGCATATGCGGACGCATATCGATGCCAGTGGGAATGTGGTCTTGTACCAATGACCACGCAGAACGCCGAGCTGGACCATACGACATTCGATTGGCAAATGCTGCTTGGGAACTGCTTAATGCTGTGTGCTGGACAAATTTCATCGCGTTCTCTAGGTTCGGAGTATTTGCGACAATAGCCCACCTTGAAAAGTCCCTAACTTGCCCATCCCAAATTATCTCAAAAGGTTGGTTTTCCAAGATTTGGGCGTCAAAAACACGCCCGTTAAAAACGGTGGTCATGACGACCTCTTCGTCAGCTAATAGTTGGGGCGGATGAGCCCCGGTTTCCCAAATGATCAAAGAATCTTTAACGGAGTCTAACTTAGCAAATGCTCGCTCGATTCCTTCGTCTGTGGAAAGAGTATCGTAAATATCCTCGATAGGTACATTGTCAGCCATTAAGGCAATTTCAAGATTGACTTCGGGAGTGCGTCTAATGCCTCGTTTTCCTGGATATTTTTCTAAATCAAAAAAATCTTTGGTGCTATTAGGTGGATTAGATTTAAAGGATTCTGTATTAAATGCAATAACGGTTGACCAAGTGATGTGTGAAACAGTGCAGTCAGTGATTGCTCCCTTGAGGAAATCCTCTTCGGCTGAACTACCATCAGGGCCATCTGGTAGTTCGATGCCGTCTAACAGTTCTAACAACCCTTCGTCGCAACCAATAATGCCATCTTGTGATTCGATATCAATCACATCCCAACGAACGTGTCCAGAATCTACTTGAACACGAATTTGTGCTAAACCGCCGTTAAACGCAGCAATATTAACTTTGATACCAGTTGCTTCTTCGAAAGAGTCAAAGTAGGCTTCTTTACTTACCTTTTCGTAAGCGCCACCCCAAGAAGCAACGGTGATCGATTCTTCCACTGCAACAGCGACAGTTGACGTCAACACGAAACAAGTTATTGTTGTTATTAACGAAGCTAGTAAGCGTGAAATATTGCTCACAATCATTTCTCCTTTGCTAATGCACGACAGTCGAGGGCTGCCCAGCCGATACGTACTTTGTCGCCAGGGAGCACTCTGCCATGCCCGACGATATTTTGAATCTTGACGTGGAATTTTTGGATTCCACAAGTTGTTACCCTAAGTCGTAAATGGTCTCCCATGAAAGCAATATCTTCTACAACAGCATCAAATTCATTGGTGTAGAGTTCTTTTTTGGGTCGCAGTTTTACTCGTTCAGGTCTTACAGCAATCCAGACTTCGTCGCCCGGTTTATGAGGGCTTACCGTCAATGCTTGTACCATATCTTTTCCGTTCAGATCAACATGACATATTTCATTTTCATCAACTTGTTTGACCACCCCGTACAGTATGTTGTTATCTCCAATGAACGACGATACAAACACTCTATTAGGTTCTTCATATAAGGTTTCAGGAGTCGCGATTTGTTCGATTTCCCCACCTTGGAGAACGGCAACGTGATCGGAAAGCACCATTGCTTCCATTTGGTCATGAGTTACATAAACCATGGTAACACCGAGTTGTTGATGAAGTCGCCGGATTTCATCTTGCATCTCTTCACGGAGACGTCTATCTAAAGCTCCGAGCGGTTCATCCATTAACACAATTTCGGGTTCGAAAACCAATGCTCGCGCGATTGCAACGCGTTGTTGTTGTCCGCCCGATAGTTGAGTCGTTTTTCGATCTTGAAAACCTTCAAGTTGAACAAGTTCCAAAGCTTTTTCGATTTTTTCTGCACGTTCAACAGCCGGCACGCCACGTACTTCTAATGGAAACGCTAAGTTTTTGCCAACGCTCATATGTGGAAAGAGTGCATAGTGTTGAAACACCATCCCCATATTTCGTTTATGCGGCATTAACTGCTGGATCGGATTACCGTTCACTGTAATTGTTCCGGATGTGGGTGATTCGAAGCCAGCGAGCATCATCAAACACGTGGTTTTACCGGATCCTGACGGACCGAGCATTGTTAAGAATTCACCCCGTTGAATGGTGAGGTGCAAGTTTTGAATAACTTTAACGTTTTGATCGAAACTCTTACAGACGTCTTTGAACTCGATATGAACGTCTGCTTGTTCGATATCGTTTGTAGGAAGTTCTGGATCAGCTGACATGCCAACCTGACCTTATTAACTGGACTATTTTCAAAATATCTTGATAATTTGAACTAAGAGATGTAAGGAGTATTTGTCTTTACTTCATAATGCGCCGAATCCAGCGAGATTTACTAGCCATCTCTTCGACCGGACGTTTTTCCTTCTTCCACCCAATAAATCCTGGATCCAAGTGAGCGACGCTCTGGTACCCCATATCTAGTAAGGCTTTTGTCGCTAATGCCGAACGTGCACCACCAGCACAGTAGAGAACGACTCGCTTGTCCGGTTTGAATTGCTTTCGATAATAAGGGCTGTTCGGATCAGCCCAAAACTCTAACATTCCTCGCGGAGCATGAATGGAATCTGGAATAGCACCGGAATCTACTCGTTCTTGCATTTCACGGATGTCGACAACCAACGTCTCGGGGTTTTGCATTTCTTTCTCTAAGTCATCACAACTTAAATTTTCGATGTTTTTCTTAATTTCTTTGATCGTTTCAAATATGGGTTTAACCATCATAATAAATCTCCTTGAGTAATGAAAATCCAGTGAGACCTCGTGCAAAGTGGTTATACAAGGGGACGACAGTCCGAATCAAACCTCATTCATTTTAACTGTCCACGATCTGATTTATGTTGCTCAATCCAAAAGAGCAGTTATGAATTGGGAATTATTGGGTCACTAACAAACTTTTTTGGAAGCAATTGAATGTTTAAGAATCCACCCGTGACTTTAAGGGAGATGGAGGTATATCGCTGTAAGAACTGAGCCGACAATACAACGGGACATGGGCTCAAAACCCGCCAAAATTTGCGCGACCAACTCAATACGATCTACTTAAATCGTTCCTCACACTAAGTTTTGATTTCGTTAAACACGGTTAACATTGTGTTTCCATCGAATTCTAACAACACTTTACCGATGGTAAGATATTGCAGATTTGTTCGCCAATCACGAACATTCTTTCGTTTTCTATGCTATATATCGAACAATATTCCAATAGCGGGAGCAATAATAGAAAAATATTTTTTAGAGGGGGGGGGGTAATACGA